>DATDRC010000022.1:0-11551 GCA_035291985.1 Patescibacteria group bacterium | reverse complement strand
AGGAAAGTCCGGACAGCTAAAAGACAGGGTGACCCCCGAAAGGCGGTCGTCCGGTACGCAAGTATCGGACCGCGATAGGGCCACAGAGACGATTAAAGGTGAAACGTCCCGACATTAGTCGGGGATTTGGCCAAGGTAACTTGGCTGAAGTGGCAACCCGCCCCGCTGCAACTTTCGAATTGGTCTATGGGTGTCTTTTCCCCGACCAGAAGCTTAAAGGCATAGACAGATATCTTCTTAAACAGAATCCGGCTTATGAGGCCTGTCAAGTTAACACCTTAAAGAGAAAGATCTTTTTTGATTTCTTCTTTGATTTCCTCACCCAGGCCCTCTTTTGACGCGGGAGTATGCAGGTGGGAGATAACTAACAACAAACTCAAAACCAGGGGCAGGGCGAGGACGGCCAAAAGGGGGCCACCCAAGCGATAGCCGATCATCAAAACGAGGATGGTAACAACGGGGTGAAGGCCGGTGGCGTGCTGCATGATTTTCGGAACAAAAACATTATTTTCCAGCTGTTGGATCAGGATGGTCAAACCAAGGGCGAGCAGGCCATGGGTTGGCGAGATCGAGAAGCCGACAATCACGGCCGGGACGGCGGCGAGGGTCGGACCAACATTCGGGAGCAGTTCGAGAATGCCGGCAATCACGGCCAGGGGCACGGCTGACGGCAGGCCAATGAGGACAAAGCCGATATAGCTTAGGAAACCGACCAGAAACATGAGGAAGATTTGGCCTCTGACCCAGGAGCCGAGCCGTTTTTCGAGCTCTTCGACCGAGTGAAGATATCTCTTGGCGCGGGCGGCGTCAAACCAAGACTCAAGGCGGGTTTTGAGGCGGGAGCGCTCGGCGACGAGATAGTAACTAATGACAATGACAGTAAAGAGGGCCAGAAGACTGGAGAAGGTGCCGGCGGCTAACCTGATGACATTGCCGGGGGCCGACGTAAGCTGGGGCGTCAAAGCCGAGGAAAGATCGATATTATAGGGAGCCAGCCTCTCGATCAAGGGTGGCAGCTGCTGGAGAAAACTGATAGTTTGGTTAATAAGAGGAGAGATCATGGAAACGGCCAGGGTAATCAGGCCGGAAAAAATCAAAAGGAGAATGATCAGGGTGGATAGTCCGCGAGGAACACCTTTTTTCTCAAGAAAATTGACAAAAGGGACGACGGCGACAGCGATCAGGAAAGAAACAAAGACCAGTATCAAAATACCGAGAATGTTCTGGAAGAAGAGGATCGAGAGTAGGACGAGAACCGCTAAAACGTAGCTCTTGAAAGATAAATCAACGGTCACCTTTTTGCTGGTCATATGTATTTGTATAGATTCCCGATCAGGTCGGGAATGACAGGGAACTAATTCTATCTTGATCATACCAAATTATTTGTTGCTGTTTTTTGAACCAGGTTAATTGCCGCTTCGCATACTGGACTTCTTCGGTCGTCCAGAGTTGTCGGGCTTGAGCGTGGCTAATTTCGCCATCAAGAAAACGGAGGATGGGGGCAATGCCGAGGGAGGTATAGATAGGCAGGCGACGATCCGGGTAAGCGGCCAAGAGGGACTTGACTTCAGAAATGGCGCTAGGTAGCCGCCGGTCAACGCGTTTGGCAATCTTTTTCTTGATTTCTTCGAGGGGGAGCGATAGGCCAACCCAAACAAATGAGTAGCGGTGACCTTCGGGGACGGACCCTGAAGGGCTGGGCGAGGAGGCGATTTCAATGGCGCGAATGAGGCGGCGGGGGTTGGCGACATCGGATTGGTTCATGGCGGCCAATCTTTTGGCGTCGATCTCTTTTAGTCTATGTTGAAGCTCTCTCACCGGGAGCCGGTTTAATTCCTGTCTGAGGCGGTCATTGGGAGTGACGGCGGCGAGGCTGCCCGGGCTGACAAAGGCTTTAAGATAAAAGCCGGTGCCGCCGACAACGATAACCTGCCGACCGGCTTTGATTTCTTTCGCTAAAATCGCCCGGGCGTAGTCAGAATACTGGGCGGCATTCATGGTTTGGTCGGGGTCGATGAGATCGAGGCCGAACAAACGGAGGTTGGCTTTTTCGGCGGGAATATCTTTGCCGGTTAAGACATCAAGGCCGCGGTAGACCTGGCGGGAGTCGGCGGAAATGATCGAGGTGAATTGGCCCGCCTTCGCCGAGGCTTCGGCGAGGCGAAGGGCGAGGGCCGTTTTGCCACTGGCGGTTGGGCCGACGATAATGAAGACTTTCGGTTTAGGGGACATAAGGACGATGGTGTAAGTGAGCGCGATTGGTCAACTCTTCCAGAATACGAAAGCGCTCCTTTTTCACTTTAGCAGGAACATCATCGGGGTAGATGCGCCAAGCGGCGGTACCGGGCCGGGGGGAATACTGGGCCACGAAGGCGACCTGAAAATCGACCTGTTTAACTAAATCGACCGTCTCCATAAAGTCGGTATCGGTTTCTCCCGGAAAACCAACGATAATATCGGTGCCGAAAGTAACGTCGGGAATGGCCTTTTTGATTTTATTAATTAAAGTGAGGAAATCGGCGCGGGTATAACCGCGATTCATGAGAGACAGGATCCGATCGCTACCCGACTGGACCGGCAAATGGACAAAGCGGCTGATTTTCGGGTTGGCGGCAATTTCGGCGATTAGTTCGTCGGCGAAATCCCAAGGATTGCTGGTCATAAAATTAATTTTCCCGATAGCGGCGATCCGGCTAATCTGGCGGAGCAGGGTGACGAAGGGGGGAAGGCCATCGGGTGGAAAATATTGCGATTGGTTGCTGGGAATATCACCAACCGTGAAACCCGCGCGGCTCATGAGCAATTTGCGATAGCCGATGCCCGCTTTTTCCAGTCCATAGGAATTGACGTTTTGGCCAAGGAGGGTAATTTCGGTGTAGCCGGTAGCGGCAAGTCCTTCGACTTCGCTCAGGATTTCCGCGGCTGGTCGAGAAAATTCTCTGCCGCGGGAGTAAGGGACGATGCAAAAAGTACAAAATGAATTACAGCCTGAGGAAATCGGGATAAAAGCGTGATTTTTGTCAGCTCTGACGGCCGGCGAGTTGAAACCGACTTCAGCAATAGGAAGAACCTCATCTATCAGGGGCAGGTTTATCTTCAGATTTTTGGCCCCATGATGGAGCATGCAGCCGGTGAGAATAATCTTTGGTCGCTCTGAGGAGCGACACCTCGCGCGACCAGCTTGCTCGGGTCCTTTTGTGAAGTATTTTTCGACGTTGAGGAGAAAGCCCTGGACGCGATCCTCGGCCCTTTGCCTGACGGAGCAGGTATTGATGACGATTTCGTCGGCTTCACGCCAGGTGGCGGCTGGACTGAAACCGCGGGCCTGATAGTCGCCGGCGATGCGCTCGGAGTCAGATTTATTGGCCTGACAACCGAAGGTCTTGATGAAATATTTTGGTTCGGGCATACTCACCACCTTCGGCTTACCAAACCTTCTTCTTCAGAGGTTTGCCGACGCGGAAGTTGATCACTTTGTGACCCTTGATGGTCTGACGGGCCTTTTCATTGCCGAAAGGGACGACCTGTTTATCGGCGACTTTGGCAACGTAGAAGGTGCCAAAACCGGAGATGACAACTTTGTCGCCTTTGTTGAGGGCGGTGATAACCTCGCTAAAAAAGGTTTCGATCGCTTCCTTGGCGGCTTTCTTGGTGAGGTGGGCTTTTTTGGCAACGATGTTAATGGCGTCTTGTTTGGTCATAACTTTCTTTAATAATAATTTTGACTGATACTACCACCAGAGTTCACTGTTATGCAAGCCCCGAGGTCTAATGCCGATAGTTTCTCCAATTTTTATCGATTCTAGTTCTGTTTATCTTTTCGATATCTTTTTGTTGCTCGAGTTGTTTTGCAAAAGAACCCCTTACAATGTTTTGTTGTTTGTCCGGTAAGTCAATAAATAGGCCAAAAAGACTGATCCAATCTTCGAGATCCAGTTCACTGGGCTTGGCATTTGGAGAGAAACCAACCTTTTCGGCTAATTTAATTACACTTTGTTTGTCTATGACTTTTGAAAGACCTTCGGAGATATTGGGCTTAGTCTGGCTGAATGCATAAATGACTAAATCTCTGTATTTGTCTTTATTTTTATTATCAACCAATGGTTCTTTTCTTTTTCGGATTCCAAGAAAAACGATGTCTACGTTTGGCCTCGGAGAAAAGTCGCTTGGCCTGAACTGATGAATAAAACGAAACTCGAACCATGGAGCTAAAACTATCGCCAGCTGACTGTTTTTGCTGTCCAGCGGTTTTCCGACAAACCTCATGGCCGCCTCTTTCTGAACAATGAGATAAGAGTCCTCTGGTGGACTAGCCTCTAATGTCAATTTTTTGATTATTGAAGAGGTAATGTTAAAAGGAATGTTGGAAAAGACTTTGTACGAATAACTTGGCAAATCACAATTTAAAAAATCTTCGTTTCTTAATTCCAACAATCTTTCCGTTCTAAATTTTTCAGACAACTTATTAAGCAAGTCTCTGTCCAGCTCAAAGGCGACAACTTTTTTGGATTTTTTGAGAAGTTCTTGGGTAATTATTCCTTCACCGGCACCAATTTCAAAGACGATATCGTCAGAAGAAAGGCTGGATTTACGAATAAGACTCCTAACCAACTCGTTGCTGACAAGAAAATTTTGCGAGTATTTAATTCTGTTCCTCATTGACGTAGTCTACCTATTTTGCCACCTCGATGGCGCGGGTCTCCCGAACGACGGTCACCTTGACGGTACCGGGGTAGGTAAGACTGTTTTGGATCTCGTCCTTGATGGTGCTGGCCAAAATCGGCAGTTGGTCATCGGCAACTTTTTCCGGAGTGACGACGACCCGAAGTTCGCGACCGGCCTGGATAGCGAAGGATTCGGCGACACCCTCATGGCTATTAGCAATCTCTTCAAGTCGGTTAAGCCTCTTGATGTAGTCCTCGACGTTTTCGTGGCGGGCGCCGGGGCGAGCGCCGGAAATAGCGTCAGCGATGTAGACTAAGACCGACTCTTGGCTAGTAAATTCCTTGTCCTCGTGGTGTTGCTCGACACAGTCAACGACGGCGATGGGGAGATTAAATTTCTTCAAGAAGTTGACCCCCAGTTCGACGTGGCTGCCCTCGATATCGTCGACAACTTTGCCGATGTCATGGAGCAGACAACCGAGGCGGACGGTGTCGACATTGGCTTTGACCTCCTGGGCCAGACGAATACCGATTTGAGTCTCTTCCAGGGTGTGGGCGATCATGTTCTGACCATAGGAAGAGCGGAATTTGAATTTGCCCAGCATGGCGATGATTTCGCGGGGCAGGTTGTAAACGCCAACGGCGTGACAAAGCCTCTCGCCTTCCTGGAACATAATCCGTTCGACATCGAGTCGGGCATGCTCGAGATATTCCTCGATCCGGGCCGGCTGGATGCGGCCGTCTTTGATCAAACGAGTAAGAGCGACGCGGGCGATTTCGCGGCGGACCGAGTTGAAGCTAGAGAGACGAATCTCACCTGGCGTTTCGTCCATACTGATATCAACGCCGGAGACTTTTTCGAAAACGCGGATATTGCGGCCCTCCTTGCCGATGATGCGGCCCTTGGTTTCCTCGTCGGGAATGGCCACGGTGGAAACGGTAAACTCGGCGACGTAGTCGGTGGCACCGGCGCGCATGGCGTCGACCAGGATTTCGCGGGCTAGTTCATCAGATTCGGTCTTGGCCTTTTCCTCGGCTTCTTTGATGGCCTTGGCGATTTGGGCGGTCGATTTTTTCCGGATCTCGGTCAGGAGAATTTCCCGCGCTTCATCGGTGGTCAGGGAGGCAATTTTTTCCAGTTTTTTGACCAATTCTTCCTGTTTGCCCAGCAGGTCGCCTTTTAGTTTTTCAACCTTTTTGTCTTCCTCATCAAGACCGATGCGGGCGCGATTCAATAATTCGTCTTGGCGGGTGAGTTCCTGCTGTTTTTGGGTCAGTGATTTCGCCTGGGCCTCGATTTCCGACAAGCGCTCTCTGGCGTCCCTGACCGCCTGGTCTTTGATCCTAATGGCCTCATCCTTGGCCTCGAGGATGATTTCGCGGGCAGTGGACTGGATCTGGGCCAGGTCGGGACCGGGGGTTGTCGGTTTGGTGACGGTAGCGACAGTTGATTTGGTAGTGAACAGCCTGGTCGGAGCCGACTTGGATTTGAGAATGGAGAGTAAAGACATGTTATTTAATCACAAATAGTAATGTGATCAAATCAAACAAAGACAACCCGGCCTGCGGGTTTAGGAGAGATTATCTCGATCCGGCAAAGAGTTAAAAGTCATGTGATTTAGATTGCCTGGCTTTGTGATTTGATCTAGTAGTTGATTATACTTCGAGGAGCTACCTCTCGTCAAACGCCTCGGCTACCAGAGAGACAGAGAAGCCGCGGCTTATCAGAGCGCGATAGAGCCTGGCTTTGGTTTTCATATCGACATCTTTGCCTCCGACTTTTTTTTCGATAAACAGGCGGATGATATTCTTTTGTAGTTCCCGACCGGCATTTTCTGCAAGGGAGCGTTCAATATCGCTTTTGGCGAGCCCGAGACGAAGCAGACTGGACTTGATCCAGTACGGCCCCTTCATTTTCGTCTCCAGCCGATAGCGGATGTAGCCGGCCAGATTCTTGGCGTCGTCAATAAAGCCGGCTCTCTCCAGGGAGGCAATAATTTGATTAATTAAAGTAAGGGGATCGGCCAGACCAAGCTCTTTGGCCTTCTTCGCTAAGTGATTGATGACCTCCGCCTTGAAGCGAGATCTAAAGGAGAGAAAGCGGATGGCGGTCGCCGTGAGAGCCGCCTTCGAGTCACTCGACGGGAGTTGGCTCATGGGCGGAGGGGGCGGCGATGACGGCCGCCTTTATTTCATCAAAGAGATCAAGATTAGTGGTTAGAAGTTTTCGAACGGCTTCCCGACCCTGGGCCAGGAGCTTACCCTTGTACTTCAAAAAGGCGCCGGCTTTTTCGATGATGCCGGAGTTGATGGCGACATCCAAGAGGTCACCGGTAACGGAAATACCGCCGTCGTTGAGGATGTCGAATTCGGTCACTTTGAAGGGGGGGGCGACTTTGTTTTTGACGATCTTGGCCCGGTGACGACTGCCAATAATTTCCTCGCCCTCCTGAATATTGCCGATTTTACGCATGTCAATCCGGACGGAGGCGTAGAACTTCAAGGCCCGGCCACCGGTGGTCACCTCCGGATTACCGAACATGACACCAATCTTTTCGCGCAGTTGGTTGGTGAAGATAACGACGCACTTACTCTTGCTGATGGCGCCGGTCATCTTGCGGAGGGCCTGGCTCATCAGCCTGGCCTGGAGACCCATGACGGAGTCGCCCATCTCACCTTCGATTTCGGATTTGGGAACTAAGGCGGCGACGGAGTCGATGACAATGACATCTACCCCGCCGGAGCGGATCAGAGTTTCGGCAATTTCCAAGGCTTGTTCGCCGTTGTCCGGCTGGGAAAGGAGCAAGTCTTCAAGCTTCACCCCAATACCATGGGCGCGTTTGGGATCAAGGGCGTGTTCGGCATCGATAAAGGCGGCGGCACCGCCTTGTTTTTGGGCCTCGGCTATAACATGAAGAGCGAGGGTGGTTTTACCGGACGCCTCGGGCCCGTAAATTTCAGTGACGCGACCGCGAGGAAGACCGCCGACGCCGAGAGCCATGTCCAAACTAATCGAACCAGTGGAGATGACGGAGATTTTTTGATTGATATGTTCATCTCCCATCTTCATAATTGCTCCGGCACCAAATTGTTTTTCGATTTGGGCCATGGCGATCTTGATAGCCATCAGACGTTGGTCACGGTCGGAGTGTTTGGCAACTGTTTTTTCGGCTTTGGCTTTTTTTGGCATACTCCCAGATTAACCCCTTCGGGTTATCTTTGCAAGACCCCCTTTGGCGCCGGATTGAATGATCAGAGTTGACAAATCATACAAATAATGTATGATAACTGTATGGATACAATAAATATAAGTATTCCCGAGAAGTTGCGCGGGCAAGCTAACAAGTTGGTCGAGGCTGGTTATTATGCCTCCTTTAGCGATCTAACCCGGACCGCGGTCAGAAAACTAATTAGTGAGAGCGAACTTGACGTTCTTTTTGATGAAACCCAAAAGGATTATAAAGAAGGTAAGGCTATAGTTCTTAAAAACCAAGGTGACATTGACGACTTCTTTCAAAAACTTGACAATGAGTAGGCGATGTACCATATCGTCTTCTCTGATAAGTTCACCAGACAACTACTTAAGATTTCCCGAATCAACAAAGGTCTGAATACCCGGATCAGAAAGATTTTGTCGTATCTACAACTTGACCCGAATCATCCATCAATACGTCTCCACAAACTAAAAAATAGTCAATATTGGTCTGTGTCGGTCGGAATGGGAATTAGAATAAAATTTAGGCTGGAAAGCGACCTCATCTTTCTTTTGAAAATTGGTACTCATGACGAAGTCTATTAAGGAGAATGAGGCTGAGCATGGTAAAATAGGCACTGCACGGGGTGTCGTATAACGGTAGTATGAACGGCTGGGGGTCGTTCGGCCTGGGTCCAACTCCCAGCACCCCGAATTATAGGACAGACAATATGGCTAACGAAATAAGTGGGGATACAACGGCTGAATTGCTGAAACAGCGACTAAGTTGAACAGGACGAACTTGAAAAGAGGTTTGACGCGGCTGATCCAGCCGAAGATTACAAAGATGAAATTAATTTGGATGGGAGTTGCAGACTGGTAACCGCGTTTAGGATGGACAAAAACTCTTTCCTGGTTAAACATCTTCCGACGGAAATAATAAATCAATGGCCGGTGACGACGGGACCTGGACGTTTGAAAACAGTGGTGGAAAAGTGGGTAGACGAAATTCAGATTGCTGGACAAAAAGGATGAATGGCGGTTTTTTGTTTTCTCCAAAGCCTTGGGCATCCTTACCTTTGGCGATCTGGGTCGTCGAGGCCTCTCCAAGCATAGAAAAAATTAGTTCCAAATCGTTCATATGATCCCGCAGGTTTTCTCTTCTTAAATTTTTGAACTTTTTGTACTGCGTCGGAGTCATGCCAAAAGTAGCTTTTGATATTTCGGCGGTTAAGATAGCGTATTCTCGATCTCCGCCAACATCTCGTTTCTTCCATTCCCCAGTTAAAGTTTCTCTGACTTCTATTCCCCGCATTCGTTTTTCGATCCAGGAGTCGGAATAGCCCTTGGCTTGATACAGGGCCCTGGTTCGCTTGGTGGCCAACTCCGGGTCTTCAATTTCCTGGACTCGTTCGTAGCCGACCCGGGCCAGCCAACGCTTAAATGGTTCGGCTTTGGGGGAGGGAATAGACTGGATGATGCGAAAAATGCCTTCGGTATTGGCACAATTCAATTTTTGCGCCCTGCCACGTGTTTGAATTGAAAGGGGGGTGGCAATTTGCCCCCACCCTTTGGAAAATTCCGGATCGCGTCTGCGCATATCTTTGATATATCCATCGGGCTGAACAGAACCAGTTAGAGCCGATACGACATCAACAATCACAAACCACCATTCGTTGTTATGAATAGTTCTCCTAATTTCCTGTCCTTTGAAAATAGCTATCTTTGTTGTGTCAAGAGGTCGGACCTCTCTGGCGGGGTAGTTTATGATAGAGGCATGGGGAAGGTGTTTTTGGCTTTGATGCTAGTGGCATCGCTGTTATTCAATGCATTTTTACTCTCCGGAAATGGGGCAAGCGATAAGGGAACATTGGTGGCCGGAACAGTTGACGGCGATACGATTGTTCTCGCCGACAACAAAACAAGGGTGAGGTTACGATATGCGGATGCGCCAGAGACGGGACTGTGCGGCAGTAAAGAAGCTAATGAGTTACTAAAAAAACTGACAGAAGATAAAAAGGTTCGTCTGGACGGAGTTATCCCCGACCAATATGGCCGGGGAATGGCGATGATTTATGTCGGTAATAAATTGATCAATAAAGAAATGGTGGCCAGCGGCTGGGTGCGCTATCACTCCGATGAAACGGCGGAAAAAGAGGAAATTAAAAAGGTAGGCGAAGAGGCGAGGGCCGCGGCTTTGGGTGTGTATGGAAAATGCGAATCTAAGGTTCCCAAAGACCCAAAATGCGCGATTAAGGGCAATATTGATTTTCCGATCAATAAATATACCTATCACCTGCCCGGGTGCACGCAGTACGAGACGGCAATTGTCCAGGAGGACAAAGGCGAGCAATGGTTCTGCACCGAGGCGGAGGCCAGGAAAGCCGGATATACGAAAGCCAAGACCTGTCGGTAGAAAGTAATCAGCGGCCGAGCAATCTGTTTAGAGACGACCTTGGTTTTTGTCTTTGGATTTGCTCCCAGAGAGTGGAGGGCGAAATCGGTTCCACTTCATAGACTGCCTTAATCGCCGCGGGTTCGATATGGAAGAAGACGGTACGCTCATCCTCCGGCAGACCGTCTTTGGGGGCGGCGACGAGCCGATCCGCCGGTAAGACAATTTCAAAGATATAACTACCAAAGAAAGCGGAGCCACGATGGCGAATATTTTCGGCGGTGGTGGTGCCCAGCCCAAGTTTGAAGGGAGAGGGGGTAGCCCGTTCCCACTCATCCCAGTTTTCAGTCAACAGATTAGCTTTGGAAAGGTACAGGTTCTCCGCCAACCATTCGACCCCCGAAGGATGTGGCAGGTGGCCGTGACCAAAGTACTGCTCTTGATGAACGGCAATTACTGAAGGCAAATTGACATAGCGGTGAAGACCTTCCGGGATCATGCCGAATTGCCTGACCGGCGCGACATCGTCGGGATGAAGCTCCAACATCCGATAGATAGTTTTGGGGGCCTTTGAAGTCTCAATTTTTCGGAGTGACGTTTGCCAGTGGCTGGCCCGTTCCGGGAAACGAGAAAATACTTGGTTAATCGTCTGCCAGTCACCGGCCATGATCTCGACCATCTCGCCGGGGTCGAAATGAAAATGGCGACCATCTTCTTCCTGCTCAAGCGGCCAGAGGTCGTGACTCCTGATCAGGCGAAAGCAGCGGGCGAGGGCGCCGGCTTGTTGGTCAGTCAAAGGGTCGGAGAGAAGCAGGCGGGTGGTAAGGCTAACCGCCTCATCCTTGGCACCCTGATCATTCTGGTCTCCCCAATGAACCAGATCGAGAAGGTCAACAATCAGCCGGCGGCGCTCAGCGGTTGACAGAGTTTCTTTTTTGAATAAACTTAGGGCGGCAGCGAGAGACTCCGGATAGGTATCGGTGTTAATTAGACGACGCTCGGGGATTTCGTATATGCTCATTTCATGGATGATGTTTCCGAGAGAGTATATCAAATTGTGAGAGGGATACCGAAGAGAAGGGTAATGTCCTATGGACAGATCGGGGTAATGGTCGGAATTGGTCCGAGACAAGTGGGCAGAATTCTGCATGACAACCCTGATAATTCTCTAACGCCGTGTCACCGGGTGGTCCGTGCCGACGGATCGGTTGCTTCCGGGTTCGCTTTTGGCGGGGAAGGGAAACAGAGGGAAATGCTTCTTAAAGAGGGGGTCATTTTTCGCAACGGAAAAGTAGTGAA
>DATDRC010000021.1:0-8826 GCA_035291985.1 Patescibacteria group bacterium | reverse complement strand
TAGCCAGACTCGACAAGGCCGTACTTCTTGCCCAGCGAAAAAGCTTCCGGGCCGTAGCTGGCGATGCCGTCATAACCGTCTGCATAGCCAATGTTGGCTACCCAGATCGCCAGGCCGTCCTCGCTCGTCAAGTCAAAACTGGCTACGCCCCACACTTCCACCATCGCCTCTGGGCCGCCGTACTTAGCGTAGCTATAGTCAAACGGCGCACCGTCAATGGTGCGCAAATTCGGGATGTTGGCGAAAGCCGACGCCGGACCAAAGGTCGACTTCTTAAGATAGCAGCCGCCGGCCGGATCGGCTGGTTTTTCGCGCGTTGCTGTCGCCGTCGGGGTCGGCGTGTTCGTCGGCTGATCGGGTGGGGTGGTATTCGTCGGGGTCGGCGTGTTCGTCGGCTCTTCGGGATTCCCACACTCGTCCGCGCTCATCGCCTCAAAGGTCACTTCGTACGGATGGCCATCGATTTCGCCCGAGTAGCTTTGTCCCGAAACTGATCCGCCACCATTATTCGGCCAGGAATCGCCGGCAAGGACAATGAATTCACTTGCGCCCTCGCCATTGTCGAGAAGCCGAATCGACCGTTCCCACCGGTCGCAGTGGTTAAACTGCTCGATCTCGAACGTGTAAACGTGCGGAACTTCGGTTGGCGTCGGCGTGTTGGTCGGCTGCTCATTCGGCTCAATCTTGAACGCCGCGTGAGATAACTCGTGCCGAATAAACTTACCGGCATTATCGTTCCAGTGCAAGTCGGCAGACACCGTCGGCCCACTGCCGTAATGCACATAGGTGCTGTGCTTATAGCAGTTATCGGTAACATGGTAGCCGGCAGGCGGGGTATAGGTGTAATCAAAGCCACTCAGGTTGTCGACTTTCACCCATCCGTCGCCATCGGGACAAACTTCGGCGCCGTTCGCCTGAACCGACACCACCGGGGTAAACAGCGCCAAAAGCGCCATCACCAGCACCAGGCTGGCCAAAAATTTGAGTTTCACGGATATTCTCCTTGAGAAAAGATCCCCAAAAAACGGGGTTTATTCCGGGTCTGCCCTAAAGTATTTTTTGCTATTCTCCAGTGTTAATGTTCAAACTTCGAACCTGAAACGGGCCCATTTGCCCCTCCGGTCCGAAATCGCGTAAATTATATAGGGTGGTAGCCCTAATTGCAATATCCCGCTTGATATACTATCTATATGCCCCGCTTTCCCGCCCGCCAATCTACCCAAGGCCAGCCCGCCATAGCTACCAGCCCGCAGTCGCTACGCGCCAGCTGTTGCAGGCGGGCGAAGTTGCGGGCGGGTTTCACCATGACGGAACTGCTGATCGTCATCGCCCTCATCTCCATTCTCTCCCTCGCCGCCATCATTGGCTACCGCCTCCAGCTGGCCAAAGGTTTTGACGCCGTCAGGAAACAAGACATCGACGCCCTCAAAATTTCCTTCGAGCATTACTATTCCGACCACCTCTGCTACCCCACCCCCGAAATTCTCACCGACTGCGGCGGCGCCGAACTCCAGCCCTACCTCAGCAAAATCCCTTGCGACCCGGAAACACGCGAACCCTATACTCTCGTCATCGACACCCCCGTCTGCGCCCAAAGATTTTTTCTCTTTACCGAACTGACTAACACCAAAGACCCCGACATCCTTTGTAATGACCGCTACGGCACCGCTTCGGGCAACGCCTCCGTCGCCGAAATCGAGGCCCGTTGCCGGGGACAATACTTCTGTATCAATGGCTACTATGGCTGTATCCAGGGCCAGTGCGTCCTCGTCAGTGCCGTCACCCGACCCTCCTGCGCCCCTCTTTTTTGTGTCAGCAACTGCCAAAACTCCTGCGCCCTGCCCGGTTGGGAAGTCTGGCCCCAACCCTGCTATTAGAAAAATTTGCTAAAATAAGGTAGATGCTTATCGAAAATAATCAAACACTATCACTACCACCCAATTCTTCTGTTGAAAAAGGCTCTTACCATTGGCCGTTAGTCCTGGGTACTATTATTACCCTCACCGCCTTGGCCCTGCCCATCGTCGTCGTTATTAGTCCCAACATCCAGCCGACCGGCAGCCTGCTTTCCCCCCTCCCCGAAGGGACTATTGCCGAAGAAACCTTACCGACTCCGGTCGCGACTTCTGCCGCCATTATTGCCCTCCCGCTCCCTGAAAAAGCGACCCCTTCCAGCGAGAGCCGCATCGGCGCCAGCGCCAACAAACAAATAATTGCCTTCCCAGCCAATACCACCGAGCTGACCGTCACCGATCCGCTGGTGACCGGTACTACCTCCATTTACCTGACCCCCCTTTCCGCTACCAATAGCACCCTCTACATCAAATCAAAGGGCCAGGGCTACTTCACCGTCGCCATCGACTCCCCGGCCGAGGCCGAGCTCCTCCTCAACTACTACATCATCGCCGACTAAATTTCCCCCAATTTCCCCTCTTGACTAATTAGCCGCCCGTTGGTCATAATGGACGCCATGCGCCAGGCCATCGACAAACTCACCACCCAGCTCCTCCGCTTCATTCTGCCCGTTACCGCCCTAATTTTGCCCCTCTTTTTTCTGCCCCTGACCACCGAGTTCTTTGTCGTTAACAAAAACCTGGTCATCTTTATTGCCGGCAGTCTCGCCCTCTTGGCCTGGCTGGTCCGAAACATCACCCGCCGCCGCATCCACCTTTCCCTCACTCCTGCCGCCATTCCGCTACTCCTCCTCTCGATTGTCTACCTGATCTCCGCATTCATTCAGTCGCCTAGTCCTTACCTCGCCCTGACCGGCCGGACCGCCATCATCATCGCCCTGACCGCCCTCTATATAGGCGTCACCTCTTCCCAGAAAAACAAGCTCGTCATTAACCTCACTTTTGCCGCCCTAATCGTCTCCGCCGGCCTGGCTTCTCTCCTCTCGCTCTACTCTTACCTCGGTCTCTCGGCCGCCCTGTCCGCCCCGGCCTGGCTGACCGGCAAAACCTTCAACGTCATCGGCGGCCCGATTCCTTTTCTGACTTTCGTCGTCCCCCTGATTCCGGTCAGCCTCTATCTCGCCCTGACTGCCGGTCGCTGGCTAACCAAAGCCGCCCTCCTCTTCGCTACGCTTCTTCTTACCGCCGCCTCTTTGGCCCAAATCAGTCTCATCCTCCCCGCTAGCGGCAACCAGCTCTTCATTCTGCCTCTCGCCACCGGCTGGTCGATCGCCGTCGATATCTTCAAAAACGCCCGCACCGCCCTTTTGGGTACCGGCCCGGAAACTTTCCTGTCCGCCTTCACCCGCCTGAAGCCCATCGCTCTTAACCAGGGCGGCCTCTGGGACACCCGCTTCACCAGCAGCAGCAACGAATTCTTTACCATCCTGACCAGCGTCGGTCTCCTGGGCGCCTTCTTCTGGCTCCTGGCCTTCATTCGGTCTCTCCGCCTTGGCCTGGCCCAAATTAGCGCCCGGAAAACCGCCCCCGACCTTATCGCCAGCCTGATTTTGGTTACGACCAGCCTTTTGGCCAACTTCGCGATCCCCGCCAACCCCGCCCTTTTGGGTCTGACCTTCATTGCTCTGGCCCTCTTCTCCCTCTCGCTCAAACTCCATACCGATCTCGTCCAGGACATTTCCCTCAACCTGACGGCGGTCTCCCTCTCCGACACGGGTAACTACACCGATGCTCCGGAAACCAAAACAACCGGCTTCCAACTCCTCCCCTGGCTAACCGCTATCGTCCTGCTCCCGCTCCTCGGTTACTTCTGGTTCGTCGCCGGCCGCGCTTACGCCGCCGATCTGGCCACCTTCAAAGCCCTGTCGACCATCAATACCAATGCTACCGAAAGCTACAACCAGCAAATCCAGGCCTACACCCTCGATCCTTACAATCCCTACTACCGTATCAACTTTGCCCAAACTTCGCTCGCTCTGGCCAACACCATCGCCAGCCGCAAAGACCTGACCGACCAGGACAAAAGTAATATCACCCAGCTGGTCCAACAAGCCATCCGCGAGGCCAAAAACGCTACCGCCCTTGACCCCGCCAACGTTCTCACCTGGGAAAACCTGGCCAACACCTATCGCCAGCTGATCAACTTTGCCGAAGGCGCCTCCGACTGGGCCATCGCCAGTTACGGCCAGGCCATCAGCCTCGACCCGAACAACCCCCGCCTTCATCTGGAATTGGGCGGCCTGTTCTTTGCTCTCAAAGATTACGACTCGGCCGGCCGGCTCTACGAACGCGCCATTGAACTCAAACCGAACTGGGCCAACAGCCACTACAATCTGGCCCAGATCATGAAACTCAAAAAGGACAACCTCCGCGCCCTTGATCAGCTCCGGGCCGTCCTTCAACTCCTCGATACTAGCTCCGAGGACTACAAAAAGGTCCAGACCGAAATCGAGGAAGTCAGTCAGCAAACCCGAGCCGCCCAAGCCAGCCAAACCGGTCTCGAACCGACCTCGCCCGCCCCGCTTCCCTCGATCACCCCCAAGGTTAATCTCCCCGAAGAAGCCGCCCCCAATCTCCCCAACTAGCCAAATTTGAGATAAAATATACCCACCCCGAAAAGTACCCCACGCGGGCTATAGCCCTGAGTGAGCGTAGCGAATCGAAGGGCCCGTAGTTCACCGGTAGAATGTCGCGATGGCATCGCGAAGAAAGGAGTCCGATTCTCCTCGGGTCCACCATGAACTGTATCGCAAAGCGATTCTAGTTCATGGTAGGTGTGTACCGTGCTCTGCTCTGGTACACACCACCGTGCTCTGCTCTGATGCATACCACCAAACTGTCAAGAAACCGACAAATTTAGATGCGCCTCTATCCTTTCGACCCTTTTTCTTAGCTGTAGATACTCCCTATCAAAATAATTTATTACGGTCTTCATGTCTTTCCTAATGTGGCTGATATCCTCCTTTATTGGCCTTAATTCCTTCTTCAATAAACCAATATCCTCTATTATTGGCTTTAGTTCTTCGCCGATCCTCTTCACAAGAAGGTTGTCAATCTGCTTTAAATCATTTTTGTCCAACATACAACCATAATATCACGCTAGGATGTAAAATACATCCAATCGGGCCCGTAGTTCAACGGTAGAACGGCGCATTCGCATTGCACAAATGGGGGTTCAATTCCCCCCGGGTCCACCATGAACTAGAATCGCTTTGCGATACAGTTCATGGTAGGTATGCATCGTGCTCTGCTCTGATGCATACCACCGTGTTCCACTCTGATGCATACCACCATCTATGTATTACGTCTACTTTCTAAAAAGCAAAAACACTAATTGGTTTTACACGGGATACACATCTAACCTTAAGAAAAGATTGATTGAACATAATTCAGGACGATCTCCCGCAACAAGACCCCATATGCCATTCGGTTTAATATTCTACGAAGCATATAAGTCCAGACTAGATGCCAAAAGACGAGAAAAATATTTCAAAACTAATCAAGGAAAACGCCTTCTGAAAATTATGCTTAAAAATAGTCTAAAATCATAATATATGTCCGACCTGACCCTCATCTGCCAAAACTGCACTAACGAATTCGTTTTTTCCGCCGGCGAACAGGCTTTCTATGCCAGTAAAGGCCTCGAGACGCCCAAATACTGTCCCATCTGCCGCGCCATCAAAGCCCAGGAGAGAAAGATTCCGGCCAAACCGGTAAAACCAATCGAGAACAAAGAAACTACCCGAAATCTGAATTAAGACTCTTATATCAACTACTTTCCGGTCAAGAACAGAAGTTCCTTTTTAAGTAAGTCTATCCCCGAAAGTGTCCCCCCCGAGACCGGCAGCACTTTGATCTTTTTCTTGAGCAAAAACTTGATTATCTCCCCCAATTTTTCCTCATCCACCAGGTCTACCTTGTTTAGCACTACCAGTTCCTTTTTCGCCTCGACCTGCCCGCCATACTGTTTCAGCTCGGCCCTCACCGCCAGATAATTTTTATAGATCTCCGCCGGCGAACCCACGTCGGCGGCCAAAAGATGGACCACAACCCGGGTCCGCTCGATATGGCGCAGGAACTGCGTTCCCAAGCCCTTGCCCTCGCTCGCTCCCTCAATCAGCCCCGGAATATCCGCCAGTACCACTTTTTTACCAAACAGATCGGCCACTCCCAGATTCGGCTCCAGGGTCGTAAATGGATAATTGGCTATTTTTGGCCTGGCCGCTGACAAGATCGACAACAGCGTCGACTTGCCCGCATTCGGCAGTCCAATTAGGCCAACGTCGGCCAAGATCAGCAGGTCCAGTTCCGCCCGCCACTCTTCTCCCGGTTGGCCAGGGGTCGCCTCCAGCGGCGTCGTGTTGGTCGAACTCTTGAAGTGCCAGTTGCCCCGACCGCCCTTGCCGCCCTTGGCAATTAACTCTTCCATCCCGGGCCGGTCGAAGTCCATCTCTCTTTCCACCTCGTCATCGCGAGCGTACCCGCGTGGCGATCCAGATATTTGCATAGATTGCTTCGTCGCAGCAGCTTCTCGCAATGACGGGGTCAATTTAACCACAGTTCCCACCGGCACCTTCAGGTACACATCATCCGCCGACGCCCCGGTGGATCGTTTCTCCCCGCCCGGTCGGCCGTTTTTAGCTTCAAAGCGCTGGCGAAAAGCAAAATGGTCCAATGTGGCAAAATTCGGGTCCGACACAATATAGACACTGCCGCCCTTGCCCCCGTCACCCCCATCCGGACCGCCTTTGGGAATAAACCGCTCCCGGCGAAAATGAACAACGCCGTTTCCGCCATTGCCCGCCTTGATGATAATCTTGGCTGAATCAACCATGCATATATTGTACTCGATTGGACAACCTGGGAGGTTGTCCAACAAAAACTATCTCAGTGCCCCCAGCGGATCGATAATCCCATTGGCTGTCCGAATCTCAAAGTGGACATGCGTCCCCGTCGACCGGCCCGTCGAACCCATCATCCCCAATTGATCGCCTCTTTTTACCCGTTGTCCGGCAACGACATCCAGCCGCGACATATGGGCGTAGAGAGTAATAAAACCATTGCCGTGATTTATAACCACCCGGTTGCCATAACCGCCATTATCCGGCCAACCGGCAATCACCACCGTCCCCGCATCGGCCGCCAAAATCGGCCCGCCGTCGTGATTGGCAATATCGATGCCTTTGTGCCAAGACCGGAATGGTTGGGTAATCCGCCCCGCCGCCGGCCAGATCCAGGTTCCGGTTGCCGTCACCGTCCCCGCATCCGGCGTCCTCGCCAAGGTATTCACTGCCGTCGGTAAAGCCAGTTTCGGCATCACTCCGTCGGGAATGACAAGCCGCTGGCCCACCGCCAGGGCAAAAGTTTCGTCATTAGTAAAGGCATTAAAAGGAAAGTCAACGATCGATTGCGGCTCTGAAGCATATTTCTTCGCGATCGAGTAAATTGTTTCCCCGCTCTTGACGACATGCACAATGCCCGTTACCGGTGGAATAACGAGCTTTTGGCCGATCTTGATTACTTTCCAGTTGGTCACATCCGGGTTGGTCCATTGAATCGTTTCCTGACTGACATCAAACTTGGTGGCGATCGACGCCAAGGTGTCTCCGTCCTGAACCAGGTATTCGACGTCATCGCTTCGGGGTTTTTCCGAGATCTGGGTCAGAGTCGGAATATCGGAGGCTGTTACCGTCTCCCCCAAGACCCGGGCGTCAACCGCCTCCTCCGCGAAAACAATTCGGCTACCCAGGGCCGACGAAATCACCGCCCGCGACTGGTTAGTGTCGACGATCAAGGTCGGACCGAGAGCTACCCCCAGCGCCATTACCGTCACCACCCCGGCGTGAACAAAAATAGTGGCATACTTCCCCCTCTGCTGGTACATCTTGACTACCGCCACATCCTTGACACTTTCAAAACCGCCGAACAATCGGGCCAGGTAGGCGCGGAAAAAATAGGCCGTCAACGCCCGAACAAACCGGAAAAAATCCACGATCCAAAAATTGACAAACCCACCCAGTCTTTTCATCGTTGGCAGGGTCTATTCTAACACGTCAAGCGAACCGGTTGAGTGCGATGCCGATTCCCAAATCGGCCGCCTGATATACTTTTCGCCAATGCGCCACTTTCTAATTATTCTCCTCCTCGGTTTCTTTTTGTCTGTCCTTATTTATCCTTCTGCTCTCCGTTACCCGGCAACTACCCTGCCGGACAATAATGATACTCGCCTGATCGCCTATATCATCGGCCAGGTCCAGAACAACCTCCTCTCTCACCGGCCGCTTTTCTGGGGCACGTTTTTTGCCCCTTATGACAATACCCTCGCCTATTCTGATCTCTTTCTTACGACCGCCGCAATTACCCTTCCCTTGCGCCTTTTTACCTCGTCGCCGATAGTGATCTTTAACCTTGCCTATTTAATTACCGGCTCCTTAACCTTCGTCTCCGCCTTTCTTTTCTTCGCCTACCTCACCAAATCCAACCAGCGTGGTCTTCTCGCCAGCCTTATTTTCTTTCTTTCCGGCTACCACCTCACTTACTTGCCCCATCTTCAGGTCTATTCCCTCTGGGCCGTTTTTCTGGCCCTCTATTTCTTTCTGCGCTACCAAACCGAAAACAAGACCATCTTTCTCCACCTCTTTTATTTCTCTACTTTCCTCCAATTGGCCGACAGCCTTTTCCCCGTCTACCTTATCTTCTTCTCCGCCTTCATTTTCTCTCTCGATAAACGAAAACAGTGGCCGAAAATTATTATTAATGGCGTCCCTTTCTTCATTTGTTCTCTCGTCCTCGTTTTTCCCTATCTTAAACTCGCCTTTACCTTCCCCGAAGCGGCCCGCCCGATCCGCGACGCCGCTCATTTCTCCCTCGGCCTGGAGGAAGTCTTCACCAAGTATCACTCCTGGACGATTAT
>DATDRC010000020.1:0-2566 GCA_035291985.1 Patescibacteria group bacterium | reverse complement strand
TTTGCAGGACTATCTCGACCAACAGCAATAGAATCACCCAATGCCGGAAAAACCTACTTTAGGAACCGCCCTGATTTTGCCAGCGCTCGAAAGATTTTTTTCTGGATTCTCTTTTCCTAGCGAGGAAGAGTGTCGTCAGTTAGCCGACGAACTGCAAGAGAACCCTCCTCCTGAGTTAGATACTGAAGCATTAGCCCTAGTCCTCCAAATCCTCAGAGGAGACTCAGTAGAGACCGTCTAGAGGTCGGACCTCTTGACAGACTTGGGTGAAGTGGCAAAGTCGGGCGGATTTGTTACAATAGCCTAACTATGTTCAAAAACATCATCGCCCCCGTCCAAGCTTGGTTACTTTCCAAAGGTCAATGTGTCGGTTGTGGCAGCTCGCTCAAAAACGGCCAGGTTGAGAAAAGTAAAATCAAGGACCACGACAAAGTCACCTGCAAATGCGGCCGGATCTTCATGTTCAACCAGACAAACAAGTCTTACCGGCGCGCTTTATTTGAGGAAGTCTAAAGAATGCGTTATTTTGTTTCCCTCGTTCTTACCCTCGGCATCATCGCCGTTATGATCGTTTCGCTTTTTGGCCAGCCGGTCAACAATAACGACACCGGCAAAGTTGAGTTTTTGGTCACCTCCGGTCAGGGCGTCGACCAAATTGCCAACGCCCTAAGCGAAGCTAAACTCATCCGTTCCCGTACCGTCTTTAAACTCACCGTCTTTCGCCGGAACATTGCCAAAAAAATTCAGGCCGGTTACTTTTTTCTCTCTCCCAGTCAAAGCACAGCCGAAATTGCGGAAAGTCTGACCAAAGCCAGCACCAAACAAGCCTGGGTTACTATCCCGGAAGGCTTACGTCGCGAAGAGGTCGCCAATTTGATTATCGATAGACTGATCGAAACCAAAACCAAACATCGCTTTGACCCGGACGAGTTTATTCGTCAGACAGCCAAACTCGAGGGTCGTCTCTTTCCGGACACCTATGCTCTGGGGGAAAACATCACCACCGGCGAAGTGATCGAGAAAATGACCAACCGCTTCAATAAAATCGTAACCGAAATCGGTATCAGCCCGGAAAAACTCAACCAGGTCGTCATCCTCGCCTCTTTGGTCGAAAGGGAAGCCGGGGAAGACGGTGAACGCCCCGTGGTCGCTGGAATTATGACCAAGCGCCTCGCCAACAAGTGGCCGCTTCAGGTCGACGCCGCCGTTCAATATGCCCTCTCGACTTCCCGCTGTCGCATCCGTATCTGTGACTGGTGGCCCAAGTCGCTAACACCGGCTGATTTAAAGATTGTTTCTCCTTACAACACCTACACCACCCCCGGCCTTCCTCCCGGCCCAATCGGTAACCCCGGCCGCGTTAGTTTGGAGGCCGCCGCCAAGCCCAAGGAGAGTCAGTATTGGTTTTACCTCCACGACTTGGAAGGAAAAATTCACTATGCCAGTTCCATCGAAGAACATAACCAAAATGTCTGTACTTATCTCAAAAAGGACTGTTAAGGTCAAAACTTGACTGTTGACAAGGCTAGTTTGTATCTGATATCATCAGCAACAGTCAATTAATCTGGCTGGCATCGCCGCAAGCCAGGTTTTTCTCGTCTATTGACGCCTCGTTTCATTGTCATTAACGGTTGCCTTAATCAAAGCCAAAAGGATGTCAAAGAGAGCGCTTCGCGAAAACTGGGGTAAAACCCACAAAAAATTACCTGAGATTGATCTCACCCAAATCCAGGTCGATTCGTACAAAGATTTTTTGATAAACGGCATCCGTCTATCTCTCCAGGAACTAAATCCAATTAAAGATTTTACCGGCAAGTTTTTCCAGCTCGAATTTTCCGACCATCATCTGGGCAAGCCGAAACTTTCTCCCAAAGAGGCGATGGAAAAGGGAGTTAACTTCGAAGCTCCCCTCAAAGTCACCGCCAAACTCACCAATCTCCAAACAAAAGCCATTCAAGAACAGGAAATATTTTTGGGCGATATTCCCCTGATGACCTCTGTCGGTACTTTCATCATCAACGGTGTCGAGCGCGTCGTCGTTAATCAACTCGTCCGTTCTCCGGGCGTTTTTTTTACCCGCGAACTCGACCCCAACTCCGGTCGTTTCCTCCACACCGCCGAAATTCGCCCTCTCTTCCGCGGGTCTTGGTTGGAATTCATCGTCAGCCGCAACGACCATATTTCGGTGAGGATCGACCGTCATCGGAAAATTTCCGCCACCACTTTGCTCCGCGCCCTCGGTTACGAAAACGATGACGAGATCAGAAATCTCTTCAAAGATCTCGATACCGACGCCGATCACCAATATATTGAAACCACTCTTCTCAAGGATACCAGTAAAACCACTAACGAAGCCCTCCTCGAATTCTATGACAAAATCCGCCCCGGCGAACCGGCCGTTATCGAAAACGCTAAAAATCTTTTTCATCAGATGTTCTTTGATCGCCGTCGCTATGACCTCGGTTTGGTCGGCCGCTACAAACTGAACAAAAAATTGGGCCTTAATCTCCCCATCGACGAAAACCACGTCACTTTAGACAAGCAGGATATTGTTGCCGCCATCCGC
>DATDRC010000019.1:0-7447 GCA_035291985.1 Patescibacteria group bacterium | reverse complement strand
TTAAGAATCGTCTTTCTTGGCTCGATTCCGGGCGGATTTACTCCCGACGAAGCCAACCAGGGGTATGCCGCCTATTCCCTTCTTAAGACCGGCAAAGATGAATGGGGATTGCGGTTGCCCCTGACCAGTTTTCGCGCTTTTGCCGATTACCGGGCGCCTTTGCAAACTTACCTCATTGTTCCTTCGGTCGCTCTCTTCGGACTGTCCGAATTTGCCGTCCGCCTGCCCTCGGCCATTTTTGGTACCCTCGCCATCATCGCCGTCTATCTCTTGGCGAAGGAACTGTTTTCCAAAACACCCCGGGAGTGGTCGAAAGGACTCCCCTGGGGTGAAATCAACATCGGCCACCTGGCCGCCTTGTTTGTGGCCATTTCGCCCTGGAGCCTCCAATTTTCCCGGACCGCCCTCGAGGCCAATTTCGCTTCTTTTCTCTTCCCACTGGGCCTTTTCTTTTTCCTAAAAGGAGTGAGGGGTAATAGTCGGCTGCTCCTGTTGGCCGCCGTTGTCCTCGGCCTCGACCTTTATTCCTATTTGGCCGCCAAGCTTTTTGTCCCCTTATTTATTCTTGCTTACTTGATCGCCAGTCGCCGACAAATCATCAAAGATGGTCTTCGTCGCCTGCTTCCTTTCCTTATCGTCTTCTCCCTCTTCGCCGCCCCCCTCTATTTTACTGCCCTTTTTGGTCCGGGCAATATTCGCGGCAAAGATCTGGCTATTACTAATTTTAGCCTGGGCAATCTGACCACTATCAGTAACGAGCAATATTTTTCTCCCCTCAATACCATTTCCCCCCAGCTGTCCCGGATATTCAGCAACAAAATTATTTTCACCCTCCAGCAGTTTATCGGCAACTACGTCAGTTACTTATCACCGACCTTTTGGTTTACCGAAGGCGGGCGCGAAATCACCTACGCTGTTTTTCCTGGTTACGGTTTGCAGCACTTGTGGCTACTGCCCCTGATTATCTTTGCCTTTTACCGCCTGTTCGTGACCAAAGAAAAAAACCTGCCCCTGCTCCTCTTCTGGTTATTTCTGGCGATCATTCCGGCGGCCATTACCAAAGAAGGCTACCGTCCCAATCGCGTCGGTTCTCTGCTGACATTTTGGGAAATCATTGCCGCCTATGGTCTGGTCGAGTTTCTCGCCAAGGTTCCCGGGCGGGCAGTCCGCTGGGGGACGGCCACGGTCATGTTCATTTCTCTCATTGCCTACCTCAATCTTTATTTCTTTATTGCCCCGGCCAAATACCCGTCCGCCCTCTCTTTCGGCTACCGTGACTTACTGGCCAAGATCCGGACTTATTCTGACAGGTACTCGACTGTTATCTTTGACCGCGGCAGCCAAGCCCAGATCTTCGTCGCTTTCTATAACCGGCTGGATCCTCGGCAGTATCAGTCTTCTTCGGCCGCCTGGTGGCCGCAGATTACCGAGAGAAAACTCCTTTTCCTGGACATGCTCGACCCCTACAGTTTGGGCAAATACACCTTCAGGACTTTTGAAGTCAGTCGCGACCTTGTCCCCGGCAACCTGGTAGTCATTCGGGCTGAAAAAGCCAACCCCTCGCTTACCCCCTATATTTTAGATACCATTGAGTACCCGGATCGGACCCCGGCCTTTTATCTCCTCGCCTATGACCAAAAACAAAACTAATTTCTTCGCCCTGATTGTCATTACCTTTCTGGGCCTCATTTTGCGTTTTTGGCAGCTGGATAAATTCCCGGTCTCCCTAAATTGGGATGAAGTTAGTCACGGTTACAATGCCTACTCAATTCTTACTACCGGCAAAGACGAATGGGGCACAGCCTTCCCCCTCATTTTTCGCGCCTTTGGCGACTTCAAATTACCCATCTACATCTACCTGACCGTCATCCCGGTTTTCCTTTTCGGCCTGAATGCTTTCGCCGTCCGTTTCGTTTCCGCTCTTGCCGGCGGCATTGCCATTCCTCTCATTTACCTTTTGGCAAAGCAGCTCTTTCCCGACCGCAAAAACCTCGGTCTGATCGCCGCCGCCCTGCTCGCTTTTTCTCCCTGGCACCTCTTTATCAGCCGACCCGCTCTCGAGGCCAATCTCGCCCTGACCCTGACCATCGCCGGAGCCCTTTTTCTGCTTTTGGGCCTGAAAAAAACAGTTTATTATTTACCCGCGGCCGTTTTCTTTGCTTTGGCCCCCCATACCTACAACACCGCCCGCGTTTTTGTCCCCCTTTTGCTTCTCACTTTCTTTTTCATTTACCGAAAAGCTCTCAAAATTGATCTAGTTGCCACCCTCTCTCTACTGCTGGTCATTTTCTCCTTCGCCATTGTCATCAACCAGGTGGCCGTTGGTTCCGGCACCGCCCGCTACCAAAAGATCGCCATTCTGTCCGAGTCCGCCGTTTTTCAGATCGGCGAAAACAGGAGTCACAGCCGCTTGCCCGCGCTACTTGCCCGCCTGGTCTATAACCGGCCCGTTTATTTTGCCACTACCTATATCAAGAACTATTTTTCCTATTTCTCGCCCGCTTTCTTCAACCAGAGCCATGGTGTCCAAACTCAATTCGCCATCCCCAACCAAAACCTCTTCACCGTGCCGGTTCTTTTTCTGGCGCTGATCGGTTTTCTTTTGACAGTAAAAAATAATCAGCCAGGGCATAACCGCTTCCTTATTGCCTGGCTCCTGCTCTCGCCCGTCGCCGCCGCCACCACGGCCGACCCGCCCCAGGCACTGCGGCCGAACACCATGATCCCCGCCATCATCGTTCTTTCCGCTTTCGGACTCGTGTATGTTGCCAAATGGCTAAAAACGCCTTTCATTGTCCTCTTCACCGCTTTGTTCATTTTCTTATTTGCCGGCTACCTCAATCTTTATTTTGGCGACTACCAAAAAACTTACTCCGCCGCTTGGCAGTTTGGTAATCGTGAGGCCATTGAGGTCATCACCAAAAATATCGATCACTACGACCGGATTATCATGTCCAAGCGTTACGGCGAACCCCACATCTTCTATGCTTTCTACAGCCGCCTCGACCCGAAACTCCTGATGCCCGGTCCGGACAATATTCGTTTTATGAAATCCGACTGGTATTGGACCGACAAGATTGGCAAAGTCTATTTCATTAACGACTGGCAAATAGGAACCGGCGTCGTCACTAGTCTCCCCCTCGAAAGCGGCGGCACCATCTCGACCAACAATTCACTTCTCATCACTTCCCCCGATCATCTTCCCAAAAATATCACTCTGATTGACAAGATTGACTTTCTCAATGGCGACCCCGCTTTTGTCATCGCCAAATTCAACTAGTTTATTTTCAGATAAAACTCTGGCGTCAAAGAGAGGTTTAACCAAACATTAGCCGCCAGCGCTGCCAGTATGAGAGCGACATAAAGAAATCGGTTTAACCGAATCCTTTTTACGAAAAGGAACCAGCCGATCACTGCCGGCAAGCCATAACGCCAAAAAGGAATGATCGCCGCTAACCGGTGGGCCTCGCTTAGCTTGTGGACTGTCATTCCCAGGGGAATCAGGGTTAACACTACCGGTAGGAGTTTCTCCGCTGATGAAACACCTTCGGTTAATATCACGGCCACCGCAATAAAGAGGAAAGGTATAAATGGCAGGCGGTACCAGCCATAGGCACTGCCACCCATCAGCAGAAAAATAATCAGGTAGACCAAAACCGGCAAGACGACGAAGGAAAATAATTTCCTTCGTTTTTCAACCGCTAGCAAAAGAAAAACACTAATCCATCCAACCAGCGGCCAACCCTCGGTTAGCCGTTTGCTCACCGTAATCTTAGTTGTGGTTAATAAATCAAGAAGCGACCCGAAACCGATATCGTACGGCCGGGTCGAGTTTGACTGCCAAACGATGACAAAGGTTGACCAATCAAAGGCGGCGCCGTAGACAAAAAACAGGGCCAGAAAGGACAAAGAGATTGTTAAAAACAAGGCCGTCTCCCAAAATTTCAAAGCCATTTTCTTATTCTCTTGTGAAAATAAAATTATCGCTCCGCAGACAGCCACCGCAATACCGCTGACTTTGAAAAGGAGCCCCACCCCGGCCGCCAAGGCGGCAAGCCAAAGAAAAATCTTTTTCTTTTTCGTCAGGTAGCTACTGAGGAAAATTAAGCTGGCTAGGAAAGCGGCGATCACCCCGTTTTCACCTTGGATCATTCGGCTGGTAACCGTCACCAGAGGCGAGGTTGCCAACAAGGCCATCGCCAGAAGTGCCGCCGCGGCACCGACCAGCTGATAAGTCAGTACTCCCACCAAAATGATAGTTGTCACTCCAAAGAGAAGCAGTGGTTTTCTGATGACCCTGGCCGTTGCGTCTTCAAAAACTCTGGCTCCGGAAAGGTAGGCGTAACCGCCGGTGATGAGGGAGAGTAGGGGTGGGTGGTCCAACCACGGCTGATTTATTTCGAGTGGACTACCCCCCGCGGTTGTCGAGAAGATCCTGTCGACATTGATATAACGATAATCGTTTCCGCCGTAGCCAGTTAACCCCGACCGGCTCACCGGTAGACCAAGTTCGATCAGGGATAGGCCCACCCAGGAATAGCTGTACTCATCAGTTGACTCACCCGGCAAGGGGACCAGGGTGTGGTTTTTGTAGCGCAAATAAAATCCCAATATCGAAATCAGCACTGCCGTCCCAATCGAGACAATAGTTTTAGTTGTTTTCGGCATATAAAGTTCTTATTTCCCCATCTGTAAAATTGAAAAAACATTCCACCCGCGATTTTAGCTTGATTTTGTCGGAAAAATTAAAGATCTGTTCCTGGTCGTCGAAGCACTTCCAGGAGCCGTCCTTGACAATTTCCTCCGTCGAAAAACCATTGATCCTGCCGACCTCCTCCAACATACTGCGGTAATCCGGGGTCGTCAGAACGGATAGGTCAAGCGTACTGACGGCCTTCCTTTGCTTATCACAATAAAAGATCGCCTTGGCAAAATTTCCATTTGCGTTAACCGGATCGCCGGCAATAAAAAATTGGCAGGGATCAGTCGCCTTCTGTCGTTTATCGGAAACTGTCGTTAGCAACGCTTCGTATTTCTCTTTTGAATAGAGCGTGGACCTCCGGTAGCGTAAAATCAAGAAAAGCGCACTGGCTACCACCAACCAAATAGCGCTGTACCAAAGAATTTGCGGCAAGAACACCCGGGCCTCTTTGGACATATTTGTAGTGTAGCACGACACCATTTAGAATAGAGATGAGTCATGAAAAGAATCCTTCTTCTAGCTGCCATTTTTCTTCTCGCCCTCGCCCTTCGAACAGTCAACCTGGGCGACCACCCGCCCGGTCTCACCTGGGACGAGGCCGGCCTGGGCTATAACGCCTACTCTATTCTCAAGACCGGCCGCGACGAACACGGTGTCTTTCTGCCGCTCATCTTCAAATCCTTCGGTGACTACAAACCAGGCATCTATGTTTACCTGACCGTTCCTTCGATTGCCGTCTTTGGCCTGACCGAGTTTGCCGTTCGTTTTCCCTCGGCCCTTTTTGGCGCTTTGGCCGTCATCGGCATTTATCTGTTCACTAATCTCTTATTCCCCGGCAAGAAAATCGGCTACCTGGCCGCCCTCTTCCTGGCGGTTATGCCCTGGCACCTCCATTTTTCCCGCGGCGGTTGGGAGGTGAACGTTTTTGCCACCCTGCTTCTTTTCGCCGCCTATTTTCTCCTCCTCTCTTTATCCAACAAAAAAGTTTCTCCCCTCATCTCGCTCTCTTTATTCGCCCTAACCATCTTTACTTACCAAGCCGCCAAACTCCTTTCGCCGTTGGTCTTTCTGACCATCGTCGCCACTAACTTTAACCTGGCCAAAGAAAAGTTCCGGGCAGTTTTAAAAAATGACAAGAAGCTCCTACCCCTTTATCTTCTTATCATTGTCTTGGTTGGTGTTTACTTTTTTCAAACCGCTACCGACTCAGCCGGCAACCGCGTTGCCCGCCTCTCAATTTTCGGCTACCGCCCCACTCCCTCGGCCGAGTTAATCAGAACCGATAACGACAATCTTTTCTCGGTTGGTCTCTTTCATAGTCAAATCGACCTGACCCTCCGGGCTATCGCCAGCCGCTACCTCTACCATTTTTCCCCGGAACTGCTCTTTTTTGAGAACAGCACTCCCCGCGAAGCCCTCCCCAAGATGGGTCTGCTTTATCTGTTTGATGCGCTTTGGCTTGTCTTCGGCGTCATTTTTCTGGTTCGGGAAAAGAATTGGCACTCCAGCGCCATCCTCTTGGGCCTGCTCTTGTTCGCGCCCCTCGGAGCCAGTCTGACCCTGTCCGAATTTTCTGTCGTCCGTGCTTTTTTCCTGACCGTCCCTTTGGCGATTATTGCCGCCCTTGGTTTTTACTATCTTTTTAGCCGCCACCGGCTTTTTTTCCTTCTCCTCCTGGCTCTTTATCTGCACAATGTTTATCTGGGGCTTGATCTATACTTCCGCCACGCCAAACAATTTCTGGCCCCCTCATTTAACTACGGCTACAAACAAGCGATAGACAGAATCAAGACCTACCCGGCCAAAAAAGTCGTCATGACCGACGTCTACGGCCAGCCTTATATCTACTATCTGTTCTATACCAAGTACGACCCGGCCAAGTATCAAAGCAATAACAACTTCATCGACGGCGACGTCGACGTCGGCTTCGTTCCCTCGGTTGATAACCTCGAGTTTCATCAATTCGGCACCGGCGACATCAACACGTCCAAAGACACTCTTTTTATCGGCACCAATGGCAATATCCCGGATTTATTTGACAATCACCAGGACAACATTGAGTTTTTCGACCAGATCAATTTACCCGATGGCCTGACCCCGGTCTTTCGGGTTGTCAAAACCAAACCATGAAAAAAATAATCTTAATCGCTATTTTAATACTCGCCTTTTTGCTCCGGGTTCCCTTCCTCGATCGCTATCCTGCCGGCCTGAACGCGGACGAAGCGGCCATCGGCTACAACGCCTATTCGTTAATTAAAACCGGTCTGGATGAACACGCCACCCGCTGGCCGACAGTCTTTCGCTCCTTCGACGACTACAAACCGGCTGTTTATTTTTATTTGGTTCTGCCCTTTGTTTATTTCATGGGGCTGTCTGTCACGGCCGTCCGCCTCCCCTCGGCTCTTCTCGGTGTGGTTTCTGTCTATTTTATTTACCTTCTGGCCAACCAACTCTTCTCGAAGAAAACACCCCAGGGGTGGCCGCAGGGACTCCCCTGGGGTGGACTAGTTGCCGCCTTGCTCTTGGCCATCTCCCCTTGGCATCTCCATTTTTCCCGCGGCGGTTGGGAAGCTAATGCCGCCTCTGTCTTTATGGTGATCGGTTTGTATTATCTCGTCCGCTCTCTGGAAAATAGCAAATATTTTTTCCTGACCACTTTATTTTTTGTTCTAGCTCTTTATACCTATCACTCTCTCCGGATTGTCATTCCGCTTCTCTTTATCGCTTTTGTTTTGATTTATCTTC
>DATDRC010000018.1:0-11814 GCA_035291985.1 Patescibacteria group bacterium | reverse complement strand
CGCCCGAAAGTTCACCGATTGATCGCAGGAGCATCTTCCAACCAAGATTAAACTCCAAACCGGTATAAGTAGGCTCCAGGCGCCCCATCAGAATATAGATTGCCCCGGCCACCTCTTCGGTAGAAAGTTCCTTTAATAACCTGACCACTTCATCGGTGATCTCCAGCCGCGAAGATATCTTCTCCAGTTTCCCCAGGTGTTCTGTGAATTCTTTAAACCTCATATTATTTACGAAGTATATACCGCGCCCCTTTTGTTTTCCCTTTTTTCCTCACCAATTTTTTATCGGTCAGCGAGGTTAAATCCCGCAGTATCGTGTCATCGGAAACCATTGGTAAGACGCTTCTCGCGTCCGCCATCGTCAGCACCTCCCGCATTTCCAGGGCCTCCATCAGGGCTACCTGTCGCTCCGATAGGGCGATCTGCTTTCCCCCCAGCTTAAACTTGATCGCCATATCGACCGACAGACGCCTAACCCTTTCCTTTAGCTTGGTTAGTTCAATCGCCAGGGCCTGGCAAAAAAACTCGATCCACTCCGTCAGATCATTATTGTTTTTTTCGACGCTCGCCAAAGCGGCATAGTAGCCCGCCAGATTTTTATCAAAAAACTCCTCGATGCTGAAAAAATGCTTGAAGTTATACCCCTCCGCCGCCAGGACCAGAAGCGCAAACGCCGTGGCCACCCGGCCGTTGCCTTCGATAAAGGGGTGTATCCGCACCAATTCATAGTGGGTGATCGCCGCTTTAATTACCGGATGGATCTCATCCTTAGCGACGCCGGCCAGCCAGCGCCAAAAGTCTTCCATCTGGTAGGGTACCTCCACCGGCAGAGGCGGCCTGCCAACCACTTCACCATCCACCACTCCCCGAACCGTGACCGGCAAAGTCCGATAGACTCCCAATTGGTGCGACGGTAGCAACTTCTCCGTTGTCAGCGAATGGATCTGCAGTAATTCCTTCTCCCCAAAAAGCGTCTCCGTTTTTTTGCCCAACCGCGCCAACTGATCGACAAACCGAATCACGTTTCGATAGTTAATTACTTCCTGAACGTCACGTTCCCGAGCCACTATCCCCGTTCTTTTCGCTACCTCTTCCGCCGACTCATCCCGCCCCGGATCTTCTTTGACGATTTTTTCCGCCTGATTCAGGGTCAGGTCATTTCCTTCGACGTGCGTCCCGAAGTGCACCGTCCGGATCAGGGCATCCTGCCGGAATTTCGCTTCCCAGTCCGGCACCAGCGGGGCGTTTTCCACCACCTCTCGGGCCGCTTCAATCGCGCCGATGCTTCCCAGGATCCTGTTGGTGATACTATACTTGGGCTTGAACATTGAATTCAACAATTATCTAATCGTATGAAATCCCGCAATGGCGGGGTTTCAAACCCAATTATCGCGTATTTTGCGGTAAAAATCCAATTAGACTAATCCTCCATCTCCTCCTTGAAAACTCTCCCGACTTCATCCGCCAAATCATCCGCGTTGTACATGAAACCCACCCGGCCGTCCAATCGGTCAGCCGCCCGTTTAGTTAGGTAGATGGCGCTCGTCGCCGCCAAGACCGCCTCATTCTTGGCGGCCAGCCCCACAGCCAAGCCCGCCACCACATCACCGACACCCCCCTTTACCAGCCCCGGATTGCCGCCGTCAATAGAAATAACCCTTTCCCCATCCGTCACAATACTCGTCGGCGCCTTGTGGGCAATTACTACTCTGTATTTTTTCGCCGCCGCGCTCAATTGTTCTACTTCTTTTCCACGACTTAGTTCCTCGCCGAAAAGCATGGCAAATTCTTTCCGGTTTGGTGTAATTATCGCCCCCCTCGGCAACTCATTCGCGGCCAGTACCTGAAGCGCCCCGCCATCGATGACGTATTTTTGGGCTGGATTTTTGGTCACCACCGCTAGCGTCACTTGCCTGCTTTCACGACCGGCCTCATCGATCACCAGGCCCTCGCCCTCGACTCTGTTTCTCATCATTCCCGGCCCGATTAGGACTGCATCCGACTTGGCCACATATTCAGTCAACTGATCAAACGGTACCCAGATAAAGGAGCCCAAGCCGGCCTTCAGACTTTCCACGACAGCCCGATCAGCTTCCGGCGTCGCAAAATAAACCATCGAGACCAATCGGCTGGCCGCCTTCAGGGCCAGGATCGGCGCTCCATGGAACAGACTGCTGCCGCCGATTATCGTCACCTGTCCGGCGCCAAATTTGTTATCCGCATCGCTCGGCCGCCACAGTTTCGTTAGCCAACTCTTGTCAAACTTCTCCATTAATTCAACTCTATCACCTTCGCTTCCCTAAACAGAGCCAGGTCTTCTTTGTTCACTGTCGTCACGATCACTTGTCGTCCGGCCATTACCCGCAAGACTTCTTTTTTGTGAACAGCATCCAGTTCCGAAAAAATATCATCCAGCAAAAGCAGTGGCTTATCATTCACTTTTTCTTCGCCAAAGTAGATTTCGCCCAGCTTCAGGGCCAAGACCGCCATTCTTTGTTCCCCCCGGGAGCCGTATACCCCCAGGTCACGCTCGTCGCCTGTCAAAACCCGAAAGTCATCTTTGTGTGGCCCCACCAAAGTGTAGCCCGCCGCCAACTCTTCATCCTTATATTGCCCCAACCTCGCCTCACTAATTCCACTCTTCTCATAGACCAACTTCAAATCATTAAACAATTCGCTCCTCTTCCATAAACTATTAATGTGATTGATCAGATTCTCTCTTTCAGAGGAAAGAACATTACCGTGTTTAATCAGTAGCCCGTCCCAAAAGGTCAGACTATAACGGTTCACCGCCCCCTCGCGAATCGCGTCCAAAAGCTTGTTTCTCCGCCGCAGGGCTTGGGTATAAACTGACAAACTCCGGCCAAAAGACTCGTTCACCTGACAGAGTACTTCATCCATGAAAGACCGGCGTAAGTCCGGCCCGCCGGTCAGCATATCCATATCTTCAGGGCGAAACACCACCACCGGCAAATAACCGACGTAATCCCCCTTTCTTTTTGAGGTGCCGTCAACCAAATATTTACGCTTTAATGTTTTTACCCCCACTACCATTCCCTTGGTTACCATCACTTCCAGATCACGTTCATCCTCGCCCAACAGCTTACCCCTCACCCGGCCCAATTCTTGACTGAAATGAACCATTTCATCAATCACTTTCGCCCTAAAACTATTACCCGTTCCCAACAAATAAATTGCTTCCAGAAGATTAGTTTTCCCGGAAGCGTTCCTGCCCCAGACTACATTGACACCAGTAGAAAAATCAAAACTCCGACTGGTATAGTTTCGAAAATCTACAAGTTCAATGTTCAGGAGAATCATTTCCCCCTATTCTACCCCTGCTGGCAACCGGGGCAAAAATAAGTGCCCCTCCCGCCCAGTTTTATCTTCTTAATCACGTCTCCATCCCGCTTACATTTTTGGCCGTTCCTGCCATAGACCAGAAAATGCTCCTGGTATTTCCCACCCCAACCGGCCGCATCAACATATTTATCGACGCTGGCTCCGCCATATTTGATTCCCAAATTAATTACTTTCTTCACCGCCGCATACAGATCTTTTACCTCCTCCACTGCCAACTCTTTCGACTTTCGCTTCGGATTAATCCGCGCCAGATAAAGAGCATCATTGGCGTAGATGTTGCCCACCCCGCCGAATTTCGCCTGATCCATCAGAACCAACTTGATTGGTCGGCCGCTTTTAACCAAAACCTTGGCAAAGTATTCCAAATTAAACTCTCTGTGGGTTACGTCAGGCGGCAGTTTGGCAGTCAGTTTCTCCCACTCCTCTTTTTTCATTAACTTCAGCCAACCAAAAACCCTTAGGTCGTTAAAAAACAACTTCGCTCCGTTATCAAGTTCGATCACCACCCGGGTCGATTTACTGGGCAATTCATTCACCCAATCGGGCGTCGGGTGCCCGCCTGCAATGCGTGACGCATAGCGTCTGCGGGCAGGCCCGCCAACGACTCGATGGGTTCCGGACAGATAGATCAATTGCCCCGTCATTTTCAAGTGGATCACCAACTTTTTTGGATAATGGGAAAATCCAACCACCGTCATCTTCGACCGTCTTTCCACGCTTTCTATCGTCTTACCGACAAGTTCTTTCTCGTCACCGATAAAACTCTTCGCCCGCAGCACCGAAACCGCCGTTATTTTTTTCCCGGACAAAACCTGGTCCAGCTCACGAACGATGGTTTCAACTTCCGGTAGTTCCGGCATACCCTGCAACTACTTTTCTAATTTTTTCCTCAAATTTCTCTCGCGAAAACTTCCGCGCTTGTATTTGCAGTTTTTCTTTGTCCCACTTCATTTCATTAAAGCGCTTAAACGCTTTTTCCAGCGTCGCCACATCGGTAGCGTCAATTAATATTCCCGTCTCTCCGTCAACCACCGTCTCCCGAAAACCGCCACTGTCAAGCGCGATCACACTCGTCCCAGCGGCAGCCGCTTCCACTACCGTCATCCCAAAATCTTCCTCACTGGCCAAAGCAATAAAACCCTTTGCACTCGCATACAATCCCCACAGTTGTGCATCATCCACCCGGCCGAGAAGTTCCACCGCCGGGGAGCTCAAACTCTTTAGTTTTTCACCAATTGCCGCAGAACCGGCCGACTCCCCGGCGATTTTTATCTTTATCCCCACGCGTTTCGCCGCTTCCACCGCTTCCAATAGACCTTTCCCCCCCACCAACCGGGAGACAATCAGGAAATAGTCCTCCTTCTCCACCCCCTTACTCGCCCTTTCCAAAAGCCCTGTTTCGATCGGTGGGTAAATCACTTCTGAGTCCTTGCGGTAAAACTTCATCACCCTCCTGGCCACATTATTTGAGTTGACAATCCATTTGTCCACTCTCTGGGCCGACAAAAAATCAAACTGGCGCAGAAAATGATTCACTACTGTCGCAAATATCTTTGCCGGCCAGAAGTCCGCCCAGTTAAATCCCATCCAACTAATTGATTTTTGCAAACCATAAAGATACTTTGGCGGGGTGTGGCAGTACGCCACCACCCTCGTCTTCGCCGAAACTCGAAAGCCACGGGCGATATAGCCCGAGCAAGAGGTAATTACCAAATCAAAACTCGATAGGTCGAGGCTTCCCCAGACCCAAGGCAGCAAAAAACGTAAGGGGCTATGCAGATTACCATAACGAAGCAGGAGCGAAAATGGACTCTCGATAATTTTCCTGTCGGAAAACAGTCTCGCCGCGACTGACCCGGGCATCACAAAGGCGGTATAAATTGGCGCCGTTGGATACATATCAGCCAAAACCCTCAGCACCCGTTCGGCGCCGCCGAACTCCTTGATGTAGTCGTGGACCAAGGCAATCTTCATTCTCTATAGTTTAGCTGAAAACGTGTTCCAAATCCTCTTCCCACTTGTCTTTCGGCAGTTTATTGATCAAACTCCTAAAGGAGAGCTCCTCAAAAATGGCCAGCACTTTCTCCCGATCGTAGTTGGAGAGCTCGCACTCCTCCCAAGATAGTTTAATCGGCACCCCCCGATCTATCGTCGCAATTCGCTTAGATAAAAAGGCCGACTCTTTGCCTTCTTTAAGCAGGTTTTTGATCCGCTCCGTCACCGACAACTTGTCGACGTCCTCATAAATTTTTTCAATACTACCGGCTTCCTGAAGCAGTTTTGTCGCCGTCACTTGACCAACTCCAGGTACTCCCTTGATATTATCGGAAGGGTCTCCCATCAACCCCTTCAGATCGGTTACCTGTCTCGGCGCTAGACCATATTTTGCCTTGACCGCCTCTTCGTCAAAAAGAGATACACCCCGATCTTTAATATATTTACTCGCCCCGCCACCGGCAGGCATATAAACCACAATCTTGTCATCATCAACCAACTGCAAAGCGTCGCGGTCACCGGTGACGATAATTACCTGGACACCACCATTAGTCTCAATTGCCTGACGAGACAAAGTCCCAATCACATCGTCCGCTTCATAGTTGTCCACTCCAAACTGAGGAATGGAAAGCGCCGTCACTATCTCCTTGGTCCTCTCAATTTGATCAATTAATTCCTGTTCTGTCTCCGGCCGGCCCGCCTTATACTCGGCATACTCCGCCGTCCTAAAAGTGACCTTACCTACATCCCAGGCAATCGCCGCATATTGGGGCGCCAATTTGAAAAGGGCGGTTAGAAGCATCGTTGTAAAACCATAAACCGCCCCCACCAGTTCACCCTTGGGCGTCGTCAATCTGGGATAGGCGTGATAAGCCCGATGCAAGAGGGAGTTGCCATCAATCAAAACTAAGATTTTTCTTTCCACGACTGCTATATTATCACTTGGCTGTCTTTGGACTAACCAGTTCATCGCGATTGGCAAAAACCGCCTTTTTGATTCCCATAATCTTCTCAAACTCTTCCTGTTCTACCGTCTCCACCTCCAGGAGCCTTCTCACCAAGCCGTCCATTTTCGTTCGATTATCGCCAATTATCTTCACCGCCTTGTCGAAGCCCTCTTCAACCAAACGCTTGACTTCCTCGTCAATCTTTCCCTGCATCACATCGGATACTTTGTAGGGTTCGGCATAAGCCCGGCCCCAATCGCTGGTTTCATACATCGGGCCCATCGAAATCGGACCTAAGTCACTCATCCCGAAATCAGTTACCATCGCTCTGGCAATTCGCGTCGCCCTCTCGATGTCATTCGCCGCTCCACCCGTTCTTTCGTCATAAATCACCTCCTCCGCCGCCCGCCCGCCCTGCATCACCGCGATCAGGTCTTTCAATTCCGACTCCGTCTGTTGATATTTATCCGTCTCCGGCCGGCTCATGGTGAAACCCAGAGCCATGCCCCGCGAAACGATCGACACCCGGTGGACCGGATCGGCACCGGGCAAAAGGTGGCCTACCACCGCGTGACCGGCTTCATGATAGGCCGTCATCTCCCGCTCTCGCGGGCTCTGCAGTCGTTTCTTTTCCGGCCCCAACTTCACCCTGGTCGCCGCCTCTTCCAGATCGGCTTCGGTAATCGCTTTTCTGTTTTCCCGCGCCGCTCCGATGGCCGCCTCATTAAGCATGTTCTCCAAGTCAGCCCCGGAGAAACCAACCGTTCGTTTGGCCACTTTATCCCAGGTTACCTTGGCAAAAGGTTTTCCTTGCGAATGGATCTTCATGATCGCCTCTCGTCCCGCCAAATCAGGCAGGTCGAGAACTACCCGCCGGTCAAAACGACCGGGACGAAGTAGCGCCGGATCAAGAACATCAGGACGGTTCGTCGCCGCCAACACAATGACGTTATCATTGCCGGTGAAACCGTCCATTTCGACCAATATCTGATTAAGGGTCTGGTCGCGCTCGTCATGCCCCCCCATCATTCCCACACCTCGGATCCGACCAATCGCATCCAACTCATCAATGAAAATAATCGACGGAGCGGCTTTCTTCGCCGTTTCAAAAAGGTCGCGGACCCGGGAAGCGCCGACACCCACCAGCATTTCCATAAATTCTGACCCCGCCATCGAAAAGAAGGGCACCCCTGCTTCACCGGCCACCGCCTTCGCCAAAAGCGTCTTGCCGACCCCGGCTGGACCAACCAACAGCACTCCTTTTGGCGTCCTCGCCCCCAACTCGCGATATTTCTTGGGGTGTTTTAGAAAGTCGACCACCTCCTCCAAATCTTTTTTCGCTTCATCAACCCCGGCCACATCCTTAAATGTTATCGATTGCTTGCCTTTGACAAACAGTTTGGCCCGGCTCTTGCCCATGCCAAACATCATGTCTCCCCCCGGTCCGCCCCGCCGGCGCATCAGAAAAATCATCAGCAAACCAAAGGCGATTATCGGCAAAACCAGGGAAACCACTCCTCCCAAAATCCGCGAGAACGTCTGCGAGGTCACTTCCACCTTCACTTTGCCCGGATCCACTTCCGCTCTTTGCAGCGTCTCCACAAAACTACTGCCTTCTTCTTTCCGTGTCAGTTTTATTTTTGGTACGCCATTTTCCTCGGGGTAGATCAGAGCGATCTCATCGCCCCGAATTTCCACTTTTTCAACATTTCCGGTTTTAATTTCACCAATGGCCGAAGTCAAAGGAATCTCTTCGACAATGCCGGCGTTCTTAGTCAAAAGAAAAATCACTTCCGGCAAAAAAAGAAACAGAATTAAAACCCAAATCAATAGCCGTCGCAAACTGAAATTAAATTTCAATTCATACTTCTTTACCTGTGGTTTCTCTTCTTTTTTTTCAACCATAAAAATTCAAGCTTAATCTTACCACTTTATCTGATCACCGCCCCCACCACCGTCTCCTCCGGCAAAAAGATAAGTGCCGGTCTCTCCGGACCGCCTCGCCCTATACCGTGCTCCGCACTGGTACCAAGGTCCACCATCATCACCATTCCCCGACTTTCTTCTTCCCCCATTTTCTTTGGTGCTAAATTAACCACCACCGGCACTTTCTTGCCAACCAAATCCTCCGGTTGATACCACTTCCTGATTCCCGAAAACAAAATCCTCTTGCCGATTTCCTCGCCCAGATCAACTTCGTAACGAAGCAGTTTCTCGCTCCATTCTGGTGCAGTCGCCGCCGTGATCAAGCCTGCCCGGATATCCAGCTTGGCAAAATCGTCATAGGTAACGATCGGTTTCATTTTAAAACTGATAATTGATCTTCATCGCCGTCTTCACCTGACGCAAAGTTTCCTCCGCCACTTCTTTGCCCCTCTCGGTGCCCTCCCGCAGAATCCGGTTTATCTCATCGGGGTTGCTTTCCAATTTCTTTCTTCTCGTCCTCATCGGTGCCAGGAATTTGTTTATCGCCGCCGCCAACTTTTGTTTTACCTCCACATCTCCCACTTTTCCTTCTTCATACCTCTTCTTCAGGTCAGCCACTTCCTCTTTATTGTCGTTAAAAGCATCGTGATAGATAAAGACCGGATTTCCTTCTACCTTTCCCTGATCAGTCACCCTTACCCGATTCGGATCAGTATACATCCCCATCACCCTCCTGGTTACCTCCTCCTCCGAATCGGATAAATAAATGCAATTGTCCAAGCTCTTGCTCATCTTAACGCCGCCATCGGTACCGATCAAACGCGGGAATTCACCCACCAAAGCTTCTGGTTCAACCAAAGTTTCACCATAAAGTTGATTAAATTTTCTGACAATCTCTCTTGTTTGCTCAATCATCGGCAGTTGATCGGCTCCCACCGGCACTAAGTTGGCCCGGAAAGCAGTAATATCCGCCGCCTGCGAGACCGGGTACATGGCAAATCCGGCGGGCACCGTCTCTCCAAATCCCTTTTGTTTGATCTCATCTTTTACTGTCGGATTGCGCAATACCCGATTGAGAGTCACCAGGTTCATATAAAAAACCGTTAGTTCGGCAATCGAGGGAACCATCGATTGGACCACGATTGTACTTTTGGCCGGATCAATTCCCGCCGCCACATAGTCGAGCACCAGCTCACGGACGCTGTTCGCCACCTTTTCCGGGTTCTCAAAATTATCCGTCAGCGCCTGGACATCGGCAATCAAAATATATTGATCGTATTCGTCCTGCAGCTTAACCCGATTCGCCAGAGAACCGACGAAATGACCTAAATGCAGCTTCCCCGAAGGCCGATCACCAGTCAATATTCTTTTCTTCATATTCTTCATTATTTTACACTTGTTATATATCTAGCGCCTACATATTTAACCAAGGTAAACGCAACCTCCTCTTTTTCGTGGCTTTTGAAAAAAATCGGATAATAGTCATGCTCTGGAGAAAGACCCAGTTTCTCCAAAATATCCCTGGGCAATTTTTGAAAATTAGTTAACCGCATCAAGTCTATATCCAATCTTACCAACGTATTTCTTGGAACTCTATTGATGAATCTATATATCTCTAATTGCTTTTTTTCGTCCACTTTACTGCCTAGAGTCTTTATTTTCTCCATTAAGTAGGCCGTCGAGAATTCCCTTCTTCTGCCAGTCTCGATTTCCAAAGATATCGCCCGATCAGGGCAAACCGATATCATCGACCCACTTGGCGGCATTATCACTAATTTAGTAAAACCAAAGTGACTGGCTATTCCTAAATGAAACTCTTTCGGATTACACACTGTAATCGCACACGTAGTTCCCTCAGCTTTTGTATTATGGACGTCAATCACCACGTCGTGATCCAATATTATTCCTTTTAGGTCAGCCGCAGTCTTTTCTTCAATTGATACGGGAATTTCAGTCAAAAAACTCCGGTTCATATCTGTTTCCAAAAATCTGACATTCTTTTCAATTGCCCCAGGGTTTCCAACTACCACGGTAATGTTCCTCGGGCTATCCTCCCGCAACTTTCGAACCAAATCGACACCGCTCGACTCATCACCGTGTAAACCACCGACCACTAATATTTTTCCCGTTTTTTTCATATTTATAAAATGAAATTAATTCTGGCCGTCAACCTTAAGGACGGAAGATCAATAAATGCTGTTGCACCAATCTCCACATCTTTCTCCACAAGCGGGTCATAATTCAAATTCACTTCAACACGCGCAAACGACAGATCTCTATTCTTTTTGAACTCAATTATGGCCAAACTTAGCGCTGGGCATGTCCCCCCAAGTCTGGCAGTTATATCTGTTACTCCGCAAAACATTCGGTCTAGCTTGTCATAGCCAGTCAGACAATCAAAACTAAGGCGCGAACAGATTGGGTCAAAATAACTGTAACGCTCTAGGAATTCACTTCCCACCCCCAGCGACCTCTGTTCTGAAATTGTTAGGCGGGTTTCGAACAACTTTCGGACATCATGCCTGACAATCAGGACATCAGCTCCCAAGTATCTATCTCTAGAGTCTTCAGGCGCAAAGTCGTTCTTTTGTTTCGCCAAAAAATAGAAGGTATCGGTTCCCACGATCACTCTTCCAAACGAAATTGTCGACTTATGTTCTAGGTCGGGCTCAATCACCAGTCCATCGGAAGCTACCTCCTCATCGCTTACCTCATCCAATGTCGTCGCCAGCATTTCCTTTGAAGAAACCTGGAACTGCCCGTGTCCGTCAGACTTGTTCGTAAATTTCAGTCGCATTAAGGGGAACTGACCTGCTAGCCTGTCGTAATTGTCCAACAAGTCTTGTTTCGAAAACGCTGTCACCCCAGGAAGAACCAAACCTTCTACCGATTTTGCAAATATGTCGGAATAAAACGAAGGCTTTGAAGACGAAATACTCGGATGCAGTATTGCTTTAGAAATATGTCCCATATGCTCAACCGCACCCCCATAAAAGTCAGCTTCTGTCCTTATCCCGAGACTTTCAGCAGCTTCCTTTGTTATCGCCACAGGAGGAACAACATATTCATTCATCCCCCGACCCATTTCGTCGAGATATGGTAGGTCAAGATATCTGGCAAGATACTTTGCCACTAGGCCATTCCTACCCCTGTAATAATCACGGTATGGCAATACGTTAGTGACGCCATCCAAGTTTAATCGAACCGCTTCTTTTCTCATATGTGTTAATAAAAAAGGCCCCTGCAAAACCTTGGCCATATAAAAATCCAAGATTCTGCAAGGGCCTCTACAGAGAGAAGGCGGTGCCACCTCGCGTTTGCCGACCCCATCTTGATACAAAAAATCCTCCATCGCGGAGGAACTAATATCAAAGACGAGTAAGCCTCGTTTGACAAGCTCCGTTAATTACGACACTTGTTGCTCACTTTATCCGGTTTTGCCTCCGTCTCTACAGATCTTGTTTAAGGATTTTGGTAGAGCCCCTCACCGGTTCCAATCTTCCGGATCAATGGGTTTACGAACTAACATGGATATTACCCTATCCATCGCCAAAAGTCAAACTTTGAAACTGAGTAGCGGGGG
>DATDRC010000017.1:0-3067 GCA_035291985.1 Patescibacteria group bacterium | reverse complement strand
CGATGACGTAGCCAACTATGCAGCCGCCGATTAAGGCGAGCCCGCCAAGAGTGGGATTATTGGCCACGGCTAAGGCGAGCCCGGCGCCGATCCCGGCGAAAACAAAAATAAAGCCCAAATTGATTTGTAAGTGTTTCTTCATCGGAGATTTCTCCAGTTTTTTCGGCCACCGGAGAGGATGGCCATGATAGCCCCGATCGCGATGATCGGGATGCCGATAAGATTGCCGGGGAGCGGGAAGAATGAAGCAATCGCCGCTCCGGCAAGACAAAGAAGTAGACCGGTGATTTTGAATTTCATGATTTCCTCCGGGCAAATAACCTGGGGTTACTTCCCTGGAGGAAACCTGATTTTTAGCTGTTCTTGTAAAGGTGCTTCGACCCGATAACCATATCACAATAATGACCTAAAGTCAAGTTATAGGTTATTGAATTTAGGCCCGTTTCTTGGCTTTGATGAAAGCGGCTAAGCCTCCAAAATAGCTCAGAGCGGCGAGATTGTAGAAAGCACTGGTTTCCAGGCCGGTATCGACGACGGTGTGCTCGGCACAGCTGTTGGCCATACCATAAACGGGGGTACAAACGGTTTCGGTGCTGGTTTTGAGGCTGACAGCCTTTTTGAGGCCGCCTTTGGTTTCGACTTCTTCTGCAACGACGACGGGGACTGGGGTGGCGGTGGGGGTAGGGATGGCGGCAACGCTATCACCCCGGAAGGGCTTGACGGTAACAAAAGGAGTAGGTTCGGGGAGCTTGGTAAAAAGGCCAGCGACTTTCTTTTTTTGGATGAATTTTTGGCTGGCAAAGGCGACCGCACCGACAACAACCAAAACGGCGAGGACGAAAGGCAGAAATTTGAACGCAGAAGTTTGCATGGGGGATAGTCTACCGCAATAATTTGATTTTGTCAATGTTATAGGGCGGCTCGAATTGGTATCTTGACAGGAACCAATAAACATCTGCATACTGGACGTTAGTTAGGTTTTATCATGATGATTATGGAAGCCAAACCAGAGTTAGATACTGTGCCTGTAATTGTAGAGCAGTTAACAGGAGCCGGGGTTGCCAAGGGGGCGGCATATAGTGCCGAAAACGTGATAGTGGCGTCGTCAATGGGTGAGTTTTTGAAGGGGGAGATGGGTGAGGTGGCGAAGGTACTTGAGGCAGATGAGAATATGAGGTCAGAGGCAGAAAAGGCTTTGGCAGAAAAAAGGAGTAAGGCGGCTGAGGTGGTAAATAAGATTGTTGAACTTGAAGATAAGAAGTTGTTTGTCGAATCGCTCGTCGCGGAGGGGGAGAGGCTTATTGCGGAAGATAATAAATTGATTGCGGCAGTTTCCGAAGAACAAGCAAAGTTGGCGCGCGAGTTGGAGATCAAGAAAGAGACGATTGAGGCGGAGAGATCGCTAGCGTTGGCCAAGGCGGATTTGGAAGGACCAGAGAAGAGAGCGGAGTTAAAAGTGGTCGTCGAGACTCGTCCGGAGGCCGTGGCTGGGAGAGGTCTGAAACAGGACTTGGCCTTGGTTGAAAAATTGAATGCGGTGGTTGGTGATCAGAATTTGGCAAATGCGCTCGAAAGATTGGCGACTGATTTGGGTGGTGCGGATTTGGCTGCCGGGTTGGAAAAAGCCAGAGCGCGAACTGAAGCGGTGCAGAAGAGTCGAGATGAGCTGGCGGTGGCAGTAAGAGAAGAAAGAGAGAGAATTGCTGGGGATATTGAGGCAAAGAAAGCTGGGGCGGAACTGAAGGCAAAAGATGAACTAAATGCCGCTGAGGCGGAGTACCAGCAGAAGACTGAAACTTTGAAGCAAAGAGAGACTCATTACAGTCAGAGATTGGCCGAGCATGGCGGGCTGAGAGGTAAACATGAGGCGGAGAGAGTAAAAACAGATGATGAATTGTCTCAAGCGAGGGTTGAACTTGGCGGGTTGGATAAGGACATAAAAGCCGATGAGGTAAAGATATTATCGCTTGAAAGGGTGATTACAGCTCAAAATGGATTGATGGCGAAGCTAGCCGAAGGGATAACAGCCAATGTGGAGCAATTATCAACCCGGGGCAGGGAAATCATCGATATCCTGCAAGTCGCGGTGACTAATTTGAGCGAGTCTTTTGATCGAGAAGTGGAAGGTAAACTGGTGGCAATTGTTGCTTCCGAAATGTCCAGATTTGAGTTGTTTGATAAGGAAATGGTAGGCAGACGAGATAATTTAAGAAAAGCTAAGAAGGAGGCGATGAGTCGGGCAACGGGGAGATTGGTCGATACCGGACTGTATAAACTGGGTGAGGATGGTGAGGTTGAGCAGGTACAGGTTCGGGGATTGGAAAATATCCTCAAGGCAAGGCAAGGTCAGTCCGAAGCTGATAGTGCTCTGGCGGCGCTCGAGGCGTCTTTAGAAAAGGTATCTACCGCTGATGACCTGATCTCTCAGAGAGAGGCTAATGAAACAGCGGCAATTATCCGCGAGAGAGATGAGAAAGAGGATGCGTTGAGGGCGGGGGCTGATGCCGAGAGGCTTAGATTTACGGCGGCATTAGCTTCGATGGAGGTGATTGCCGCGACCTTACCAGCGGCCGAAACCGTAGCGGCCAATCCAACTCAGCCTTGGTATAGGGAACCGGTTAAGGCAATTGGTGGTCTATTGGGCAGACTATTTCGTCGCTGATCTTCGGGCGTATTTGAAGATTCTGGTGGGGGAGTTCCAGAGGTCGCAGGTGTAGAGAATGAGATCGGCGGTGTAGTCGGTGATGGCGGTGCCGGTTTCTTCTTTGTAGATTTCGTAAACATATTTTCTTTGGTTCCAAACGATCTCGACCCGGTCGCCAACCTTGAGTTTGGGTAGACTGTAGAAGGAATTGAGAGTCCGAAAGGAGTTGGTCCAGGTGACATAGCCGAAGCGGTGGGCGGCAAGAATGATGGGCAGGCCGATTTGGGAATCGGCACCGCGCTCAACCAGTTCGCTTGGGCCGATTTGGGAATCGGCACCGCGCTCAACCGGTTCGCTTGGGCCGTCATCCTCCGGGGTGCCAAAGTCGGGCACGCGCCAGACACCCGTCTTGAGAATCTCGGC
>DATDRC010000016.1:0-5056 GCA_035291985.1 Patescibacteria group bacterium | reverse complement strand
CGCCGCCCTCATTACCGGCTTTCGCCACGCGCGTTTCCCCACGGTCGTCACCCTCGACTCTGATCTTTCCCATGACCCAGAGGTCATTCCCCTTTTTTTACAAGAACTAAAAAGAACCAAGGCCGATATCGTCATCGGCTCTCGTTTTATGAAAGGCGGCCAAGCCGACCTTCCCCCTCATCGTCTCTTTTTTTCCCGCTTCATGGGCCTACTGGTCAGCCTTCTCACCAGGCACCGAATTTACGACGCCACCTCCGGTTTTCGCATCCAAAAATTGGCCGCTATCAAAAAACTCCAACTAAAAAACCCGGGCTTCCCTATCCACTTGGAAATTCCCCTCAAAGCTATCCTTGGCCGATACCGGGTCCGCGAATACCCCATTCACTACCTCAAACGCAAACACGGCCTTTCCAAGATGCGGGCTTTCAAAATTGGCCCCTCGTATCTCAGGGTTCTCTTTATGGAAACACTGAAACACAGCCTTGCGCCGTTGTTCCGCTTTGCCAATCAAGTCTAAGTGGTGTCCTCAAGTCAGAAAGTCGCCTCGTCGGATCGGGATTTATAAATTTTGGCAACGGCCCATCAATCAGACAATTATCCGCCGAAAGCCGCTTTATCGAATTAAAGTACCACCTGACCATTTGCGGCCGCTTCGTCCACTCAGTCACCCGCCAGTTAAAAACTAAAAGTCCCGCCACCGCTAGATAAATCGCCGCCCCCAAAGCCAAAGACTCCTTTTGTCTACCGAATTTAACTTTCGCCCAAACCACCATCACCGCCATGACTAGGAAAAAAGTTGGCAGGTAAGCGTATCGCGTCGCCATCGCCTGACCGACGCCAAAGCTGGCTCGTCCCAAGGAATAGGTCGCGTAAATCAAAATGCTCGCCATTGTCAGAGACAGCGGCCAACCGACAACTTTCCCCCGCCAAAGCCGAAAGGTCTTTAACAATAAAACCAACAAGCCGGCCAACACCAAGAATCGAATCGGCTTATTCTCCCAAGGGAAAACCAGCCTCCCCACCACCGTGTTCGCCAACCCCACTATCACAAAAATCACCATCTGCACCAGTCGTCCAAGGGTAAGAAGCGATGCCAGATTTTTTGGCGACGCTAACAGTTGGTAAACCAAAAGTAACGCCCCCTGACTGATTAAAAGTCCGTACTTCAAGCTACCCAAAAACCGAAAAGAAACTAACAGAATCAATGGCCAAAGTAAACCGACACCCCACGACAAACCAGGTAAGGCCGACACCGCCATTATTAATAAGCCCCAATAAATTCCGCCGATTTTTCCCCTCTGCCATGACCGTAAAAGTAAGAGCGAAATCAGACCAAACAAAGTCGCCAACAGCCACATTTGGCCCGTCGACCACCATACCGATTCATTCCAGTTATTATTAACCGCCAAAATCAAACCCGTCAGCAGTCCGTAATACCTGGACCTTGTCTCCTCATAAACCAGCCGCCCGGCCAAAAAAAGATTCAATCCGTGTAACAGCAAACTGACAGTCAAAAAGCCGCCAAAGTTAATTCCGAAAAACCACCATTCCAACCGATAAAGGAGCCAAAAAAGAATAACTGCATGCTCATTGACCGGTAGCCAGATAGTTTTCGGCCAGTCGGCAGATACCGCCACCAAAAAGTCCACATCATCCTGATGAAAATACATTTTTGACAATCCAAAAACATAAACAAACACCAAAATCAAAATCGTCAGTGTCAGAATTAGTTTCTCTTTGCTGGTCACAATTTTGCCCGGCGCTCGATTTCCGCCTCTACCTCCTCGCGATCCCGCCCGTATTTCAGGCGGGACAATTCTCTGATCATCTCCGCCACCTTTTTGCTCCCTTGGGCCCTCTCCGCCTTGATATCTTTGTAGACGTTCATCGAGAACGGCGGTACCGGCGAACCCTGAATAACCGTCTTGACGTAAATATTTTGCGCCCCCACATTAGCTAGGTCGGTTTCGTTAAAGACGGGCGCGAATTCATGCTGGAGGACAGAAGCATCCGGCACACCCACCCGGTAACTCATCAGTGTCCCTATATTCCCAAAAACAGCGTCTTTAACACTCTCTTCCAGCTGGCTCACAAATTGGTTGGCGAGAACTAAACCCAAGCCGTATTTTCTCGCCTCGGACAGCATCTGGGCAAAGTCGGGAGTAGCGAAGTTCTGAAACTCGTCGACATACAGATAGAAGGGCCGCCTCTGCTCTTTCGGAATATCCTGACGCGACAGCGCCGCTTGCAGTACTTTCGGCACCAGGATCAAACCCAGGAAGTTACTGTCCTCCTCACCCAAAAGCCCCTTGGCTAATTTTAGGAAAACGATTTTTCCCTCATCCATTGCTTTTCTGAAATCGAGAGTCGAACTCGACTGGCCAATGATATTACGAACCATTTTATTAGTAATAAATTTACCGAACTTGGAAACGATGTAGTCCAGAGTCTCGCTCTTGTGAAATTGATCGGTTTTGGCAATCTGGTCAGTCCAGTAGCGCCGGACAATCGGATCCGTTACTTTGGGGAGCAGTTCCTGGACGTATTTATCATCCGTCAAAGCCCGGACCACCTCCACAAATGAAGCTCCGGGCTGGACCGCTACCGTCAGCATTGCATTTCTGATCGAGTGTTCAAAACGGGGACCGACCATGCCCGTCTTGTGTGGATCATACAGTTTATACATTAGATTAATGATCGCGCTGGATACCTGCATCATTTCCTCGGTCGATTTCACCGCCAGCAAATTAAAACCAACCGGTCTTTCCGTGTCCGACGGATCAAAGATAATCACATCTTCCGCTCTCTCTGGCGGCACTAACTCCAAAAGCTCCTCGATGCCGTCACCGTGGGGCTCGAGAAAACAGAGTCCCTTGCCCGCTCGCATATCCTGAAGAATCATCGTCTTAAGAAGCTCTGTCTTGCCGGTACCGGTCCGTCCGATGATGTACACATGTTTCATCCGGTCTTCATCGGAAATGAAAATTGGTCTTTCCTGGCCCCTGTAAATTGACCGACCCAGGAAAAGTCCGTGATCTGGAAAGCCGCCGGTCGCCGGCGCGCTCTTTGCCCCCAACCAATAAATATGGGGGGTCTCAATCGTCTTATTAGGCATGTGCCAAATCGTCGCCAACTCTTCCGTATTAAGAACTGAGTTGTTGCCAAACATTGACTGATAGCGATAAACAAAATCAACCATAAAGCCATTCTTGAAACGAATCTTCTTCCCCTTAAAGCCATTCATACTCCCGTTCAGCTGGGAAAAGGCTCCCTTTAGGTTGCTCAGATTTTGTTTCGCCACCCCCTCCGTCGATGCTACCGTCACGATCCGCACTGCCGTCAGAAAACCGGGCTTACCCACCTTGTTATCAATCGCCTCAAAATCGGCCGGGCTCATCTTGAACTTCGCTTTTTCCGGATCCGACTCCGCCCTCTTCGTCTTACTGATGTAGCTCTCACCCGCCTTTTGCCATTCGCTTTCAGCCGGGACAACTATTATCTGTATCGCCGCCGCTTCATCCGCACCCAGTTTAGCCAGTGAGGCCGTAATCGAAGCTAACGGGTCGGTCGTCAATTCCTTATAGACCTTAATCGGCTTGTAGCTCTCATTCCGGAGCACCATTTCCGAAAAGGCCACCTTGCCCGTTTCAGTAAAGATGTTATACTCCTCAACCTCCTTTACCTGGACGCCGGGGTAAGCTCCAGCCAGCAATTTCTCGGTCAGCTCCATATTATTACGGTGACAGGAAACATAGAAACGGATATCCTCTTTCTTGGCGACAATCTCAAAAGAAAGATGCTGTTGGGCCTTAAATCTCTGCCAAAAGCCACCCTGTTTAATTGAGTGAAGTGAGGCAAATATTTGCTCTGCCGCGTCAATCTTTGTTTCATTGTCTCGCGGTACCGCAATTTCCAACAGGACAAAGTTCAGGCTAACATCTTCCCGATTTCGAAAACGCAGGTATTGTAAGAAAATGAGAATCCCACCGATCAGCAGCAAAACAACGACCCCCAAGAAAAATACGGAAACCAAAACAAAAGAGGCTAGCTCAGCCAGAATAACGTTTAGGTCCATTTGCTATATATTTTTTGGCCGGTAGAAGACCCGGCCCGGGTACTTTTTAATCATATAGATACTCCATTCGGCCAACCACCTGATCGCATCCCAAACCTTATGATGTAATCCCCGCCTTACCCCATCCTCATCCAGGGGCAAGACAATCTGTTGCTTTTGCGCCTTCGGCCCCACCGCCATCGCTTTTTTGGCCGCGTCAGCCGCACTCATCGTTACCGCCGGCTGGCCGGCGGTGACCTGGGTCGGCGGTTTGGTTTCCGCTTGCTTTTCGATTCTTTCGATGTAGCCCTCGACTTCCTGCGCCGCCAGCTCATCCGGATTTATTTTTGGTTCCAGTTCTTTTCCCATCGCCGGCATAGTCTAACTATACCAAGAAGAAACCCTAGTCGCACTCTCAAATCCTAATACGTTTTCGTCCTATACTCACCCTTGGTAATCTTCACTGCCACATCTGCGACATCCTCAACCGCTTTTTCGACCTGAGACTGCATACCCAAGGTATCTCTCTCCATAAACCACCGCTCTGGATAGAACTTGACCGTCTCTTGCCCGCCGCCTCTTCGGTTCAAAGTCACATTAATCACTGCCAAAGACCGGTTACCGGCATACCGACCGTAATCACCCGCCTCCTTTGGATCCGTCCAGACTACCAGATCGTAAGGCACCCCATTACTCTCCAATTCGACACATCGCCACCAAGCCACCGGTATTTCCTTACCGAAGAAATGGAGCTTTTCCTTATCGCACCAGCCGCCGTTAAGAAACACCTCAAACATCAGCCGTGCCCTTTCATAACTTAGGCTACCTACTTCAATCTCCCTTTCAACACTCAAAGCATTTTTTACGGTTTTATATTTGGACTCTAGACGATTAAACATACGCTGATCATATTCCGTTCCCTAAAAATATCAAGCCGCACTGATCCGACTTGTATTCATCTGATATAGTTTGTTATACCCGCCTACCACCTGCCGGTTTAGA
>DATDRC010000015.1:0-5412 GCA_035291985.1 Patescibacteria group bacterium | reverse complement strand
GTCCTCGAACTAACCGGCGACCGCCAGCACGAACTGCGGCTCTTGCGGGGTATCAAAAACCGCTTCGGCCCGACCGACGAAACCGGTATTTTCCGCATGACCAACGGCGGCCTGGAAGAAGTATCTGATCCCAGTAAATTTTTACTCGAAGGTCGCCTCAAGGGCACCCCCGGCTCTATTCTCGCCCTGGTTATGGAAGGTACCCGACCGATGACCGCCGAAATTCAGGCCCTCGTCGTCGACAGCGCCATCCCCATCCCCCGCCGCGTCGCCAAAGGCGTCAACACCAACCGCCTCCAGCTCATCTGCGCTATCCTGACCAAGCATCTCCGGCTACCCCTCGGTACCAAGGACGTTTTCGTCAACATTACCGGCGGCCTGACCGTCAACGAACCGGGCGTCGACCTGGCCATCGCCTTGGCTATTATCAGTTCGGTCAAAAACAAGGCCCTGCCCGACAGCTCGATTTGCTTTGGCGAGCTGGGCCTTTTGGGTGAAATCCGCTCGGTCGCCTTTGGCGACAGACGCCTCAAGGAAGCCAAGAAATTGGGTTACAAACATATCTACAGTCCCTCGACCCATCCTCACCTGTCAAAAATCATTAAAAATAGTAAATAACATGACTATAGAAAGACAGACCAAAAAATTGTACGGCCTAATCAATCAAACTGAAACCGTGCCAATTGGTTGCGAAGGCCTAATCATCATCCCCCCCCGAGGACCGGAAGGTCGAATGATAGTCAGGGTAATGAAAGTATTGTCAGCCGACAAGGTCGTGGTGACCGATTTTGTCAAAAATCCAAACGCCAAAGAGTTAAAAGACCTCTATGTCCCAATCCAAACCCACGAATATATCCGTCGGGAGATTAATGCCGCCAACCTTCATTCGCCGGACGACCTCTCCAGCCGACTTTTCGGCATCGAACAGTGGCGCTGGCGGCCATGAACTTTGGTGAAGAGGTCGGACCTCTTGACGCTTACCCCTATTCTAGCTATCAAAATTATCTCGGCAAACGCACTCAAGAGTGGATCAAACCGAATGAAATTCTGAAACCATTCTCTACAACAAATCCAACCTTATCCTACCGATATTTTGTCGAAGAAACGAACCCAAACTACGAAAAAATCTCTCATTTGACTCTCGACATTTAGAGGTCGGACCTCTTGACGGCTAAAACACTCCCTTGCCCAAGTTTGCCTCAAGAAAGTTCTGCAAGTCAGCCAGTAATTCATTCGCCAGGCTATAAGGGACCGTTTCCAACCACAGACCGCCATTTTCACCCGTCGCCACCTGCATCGTAATCGACACCTCATCTGGCCCCAAAACCAAGTGGAAAATTCCTCCCAACAGGCCAATCTCGGCTCCGCCCCTTTCCTTAATAATTTTTTTTAAACCCCTTTTTAAAACCAGGTCTACTTCGGGAGATCGAAACTTACCTTCCGGCCAAAGCCATTTCAGATCCAACCCTGTTTCTGACCGCTTCAGACAGAGGTCGAAGTTTTCCAATTTCTTAGACAAAGCCGTCGCCTCCCAATCATGGCGTTCTTGATTCCACTCCAGATAAACCTTTCCGGCCGGAATATTCATTATCCAGGCTCGTGGGCAAGCCCCACCCTCCGCCGCCGCCCCTCTGGCGCGCGCCAAATCTCCCCAGCCCGAGGAAAAGTGCAATACCTCCTCTAGATATCCGGGCAGACTGCCCATTGCTAAACCGCTAACAACTTCCGGACGACAAGAAAGTCCCATAGCCAAAAATTAACTTGTAAAGGTAAAAATTATCCTACACTATCGGGTAACCAGAATGCAACCTTACTGCCTCTTTGAGCGCCTCGTCATATGTCCCCATTCTCCTATCTTGAAGCACTTTCAGCAGTTCATCGGGATCAATGCCCAATTTTTTAGCAACTTCTTCAAGTTCAACCAATAAATAATCAACCGCCCTACTGAAGCCAATTCTCAACTCGCTGTCTCCCCTTATTATCCGCTTTTCTTGTGCCGTCCTTTCGGTCATATCACTTCTCCTTCATCGATTCGAGGTATTTGCGAAACTCCTCGCGGACTTTTTTCCAGTCCCCCTTGGCCTCCTCGATCTCCTTGAAGATCAGCTCGACGTCGACCAAAATCTGGTCTTCTTTAACCACCATCTTTGTTTTTGCCATATTTGTATTTTAACTGATATTAACGGTATTCAACCGGAACTTCGGTCAGAACCACCCCCAGGCTCATCCTGCGACTCTTTGCATCCAGCATCTCGACATAGACGTCGACGGTTTCGCCCACCGCAAACTCCTTGCCTTGCGGCTGTTTGCTGACATGGATTAGGCCATCAATACCCCTCTCGAAATTGACGAAAACGCCATAGGCAGCGATGCGAAAAACCTTACCCTGATGCTTGGTACCAACCGCATACTTCGTCTCAATGTCGCTCCAGGGATCGCCGGAAAGTTGTTTGATCGATAGATTGAGCTTACCCGCCTCTTTCTCGATACCGATCACCATCACGCTAACTTCCTGACCGACCTTGAACATCGTGTTGGGATCGTCAACTTTCTCCCAAGAGATCTCGCTGATATGAACCAGGCCCTCGACCTTGGCCACCTCACCCGCCTGCAATAGCTGACGCATAGCGACTGCGGGCAGGCCCGCTTTACCTTTGACGGGCACATTGACAGTGACAAAGACACCAAAGGGCATAATGCCGGAGACGGTCCCCACCAGCTTCGCGCCGGCGACCACATCGGCCAACGCTTCGTCCTTCTTAGCCAATCCTTCGGCGTCAGAAACGAGTTTTTCGGAGAAGATCAACCGGTTCTGGGCCTTGTCGACCTCGATTACCTTGGCTTTGAAAGTCTTACCCAACAACTCCTCCATGTTCCCCAAATGTTTCTCCCCAAATTGAGAAGCCGGCACAAAGCCGCGAATTTCGCCAATCTTGACCACCATGCCGCCCTTGTTAACTTCCAGGCCGGCGACCTCGACTTCGCGGTCCTCATCCATCCATTTCTTAAAGACCGACCAGCGGCCTTCCTCCACTGCCTTGCGTAGCGACAAAAGGATTTGTCCCTGATCATTCTCCGGATGTTTGATAAAAACGGAAATTGGATCACCAACCTTCAGGGATTCGATAATATCGGACGCTTCTTTTGCCTCGGCGTCAGCGACCACCCCTTCTGTTTTGGCGCCAATGTTGACCAGAACCATCCTTCTACTGACAAAGGTAACGGTTCCTTCCACCTGCTGGCCTCGCTTCGGGGTGACCAGGGTTGCCCCGGCCTTCGCCATCAGCCGATCCATTAGAGATTCGGCCTTAGTTTCCACCTTGGGCACCGCCCGTACTCGTACTGAGCTTGTCGAAGTATTCACCTCAACCTTCTTTGGGGTAACTTTTTTAACCCTCGGCTTCTTGACCGCCGCTTTCGCGGGCTTATCCACCGGTTCGGCGGATCTACGAGTTGCTTTCTTTGTCGCCATTAATCATAAATTCCTTTCTTGTCCATTCGGACAGTGCCTATTTTATCACGGAAAGCTCAAACAGCGCAATAATGGGTCAGGCGCGCCACCTCCCCGGCCCGGGTCAGCACTATCGCCACCACATCGACCCGGCAGGCTTTCCCCCACAGCCCTTTTTCAATCAGGAAAACTTCACCCATGCGCCTTACCTGCGCGAACTTGCGGGCAGAAACTTCCTCCTCCGGCAGACCAAACTCTTCGCCCACCCTGGTCTTTACCTCCACAAACACCACCGTCGCCTCATCCTCCATAATGAGATCAATCTCCCCAAAGCGGTTCCTGAAATTTCTCTCCACTAGTTGATATCCCTTTTTGGTAAGCTCGGCCAAGGCGATGTCTTCGCCTCTATTTCCGACAATCTTGTTTTCCCGTTTCATCCGAATTGCTTATACTGGAGCGCTTCAGCCACGTGCGCCGAGGTGATCGGCTCCTCCCCGGCCAGGTCAGCGATTGTCCGCGCCACTTTAATCAGACGGTAGTATGACCGGGCCGAAAGATTGAATTTTTCCACCGCTGTCCGCAACAGGCGAGTCGTCTCCTCATCCAACGGACAAAAGCGTTTCACTAGTTTGTTTCCCATTTGGGCGTTAGTGAAAATCCCTGCTTTCCCAAACCGCTTTAGTTGTCTCTGCCGCGCCGCCAGCACCGGTTTTCTGGCTTCTGCCGTCGTCATCCCCGTCCGGCTCTGGTTCTCCAATAGTTTTTCCACCTCGACTACCCCCACTCGCACAAACAAATCAATCCGGTCAAGGATCGGCCCCGAAATCTTTTGCCGATAGTTGTCAACTTGTTTTTGACTGCAGACGCAAGGCCGGGTCGGGTGCCCCAGATAGCCGCAGGGGCAGGGGTTAACCGCCGCCAACAAAGTAAAACTAGCCGGATATGATACATGCGCCGTCGCCCTGACAATTTCCACCACTCCGTCCTCCATCGGTTGGCGCAGGCTTTCGATGACATTGCGGGGAAACTCCGGCATCTCATCCAGAAATGAGAGTTCCCGGTAAACAAAAAAAATAGCCTCCTTCCACCCCCCTCTTAAAGTACAAAAACTCCTGACTAACTGAGCAGGAGTTTTTTTATGACGCTTAATAACTTGCCGATTACAACTCTAAGAGCCAGAAATGTCAAGCGACAGCAATGGGAGAGGGATAAAGAAATCTGCGACTTGATCCTCTCTGGCATGCCCTTCGAACAGATCGGTGGCATCTACGGCGTGACCCGCCAGCGCATCGATCAGATCAAAGTCAAATACAAACTGGAGCAGAAAACTCCGGAAGTCTGGGAGGAAGACAAAAAGATTGCCGACACCTACCTAGGCCAAGAACAAACCATTCCCCAAATCGCCAAAAAGTACCGCGTCTCCGAAGAACACATCCAACAGTTGATCGCCGACTTTGGCATCGACCTGACCAAGCCACTGCGCGTCAGACAAAAATCGGCAGTAGAAAGGAGGGCGAACAACCATGCGTGATTACGGCTACGGATACCAGCACAGACAGCGACAGCAAAACAGCCATCGGCTCCTGAAGTTGGTATTCGCTCTAGCGGGGATCCTGCTTTTTACCCTAGCGATTGCACACGGCATCGACACGACACTCGAAAACCAAGACCGGATGAACTGTAGGAGCGCGAAGGTAAGCGGAAACGAAGAATGGCTGGCCAAATGCCAGTGCTTCTACGCCGGAGAAAAAATCAGCTGCATTCAGGGAAAGGAGGAAAACCATGAGTAAACCCAACCTGAAGCAAAACGACATGGGAGTCGTCGACGAGTCGCAAGACCGAAGATACTTCACACTCGTCCCAAACTATATCCTCAATCACTCGACCGCCATCGATCAGGCTTTATACCTGCAGATGAAGCGGGCTGCCGGAGAGAACGGCCTATGCTACATCACCCAGAA
>DATDRC010000014.1:0-3452 GCA_035291985.1 Patescibacteria group bacterium | reverse complement strand
CCCCGGCTCTTTTGACCGCCTTTGTCGCTTCCCGCCAGGGTCGGGTCCAGACCCAGTATCGTCTTCAAGCTGTCGCTTACTTAACCGAAGCCAGTGAAGCCGTTCGCTCGGTCCGGGAAAAAGGCTGGACCACTTTCGCCGTCAACGGTATATATCATCCGGTGGCCAACGCCTCGGATTGGTCACTGGCCCTTGATCCGGACACCCCCGCTCCCGGTCTGACTCGTTCCATAGAAATAGCCGACGCTCACCGCAATGCTTCGGGGGCCCTCGACGAGACCAGTACCACGGTCGATCCCTCCACCAAAAGAATCACCATCACCGTCTCCTGGTCTGCCCCTTATTCATCAAATGTTTCTTCGGTCTTTTATCTCACTCGATATTTGGACAACTTAGCTTACGTCGAGACCACCATTGAGGATTTCAATGCCGGAATAACCACCAATACCGCCGTTCAAGCCACCGGAGGCAGCTCCACCGACGGCGAAGTAGTCTTAGGTGGCGGTGGTCACGGCGACTGGTGTCAGCCGGATTTGACCCTGGCCCAAGTCGATTTGCCCAAAAACGGTGTCGCCAATGCCCTTACGGCCATCCCCGCTACCGTTAGTTCATCCGGTTACGCCTTCGCCGGTACCGGCAACAACGCATCAGGTGTGGCTTTCGCCCGGGTAGACATTACCGACACGGATCCCCCTTCGGCCTCAGTGTCCGCCACTTTCAACTCCAGCAACAGTATAAAAACCAATGGAGTGTTTGGCGAAGCCAACTATGCTTACCTGGCCACGGATACAAATAACAAAGAAGTGACCATATTAGGTATGACTGACGGATCTTATTCAGAGGTCGGACAATTTGACGCTCCCGATAATGGTGACAGTAACTCAGTTTATGTCTCAGGAAACGTAGGTTACATGACCACTCACGCCCAAAACAACGACTATTTTTATACCTTTGATCTGTCTGAAAAAACCGGTTCCCGCACCCAACGGGGGAGTGTAGAGATAGCCGGCGTCGGCAACAAAATTCAAGTCATAGGCAATTACGCTTACGTAGCGGTCAACAGTTCCTCTACACCGCTGCAAATTATCAATATCCAAAACGCCGCGTCTCCGCAAATCGTGGCCCAGGCAGTTAATCTGAATGACCAGGGCGGCACCGATATTTTTGTTAATACTTCCCAAACCCGGGCTTATCTAGTCACCAGCTCTTCCAATTCCGGCCGCGAACTATTTATTCTCGACGTTTCCAATCCTTCCGGTGACCTGCCGGTTCTGGCCAGCTACGATACCTTCGGCATGAGCCCCAAAGGCGTCACGGCGGTTACAAACAACAAAGTGATCATGGTCGGCACCGGCGGCACAGAATACCAGGTAGTCACTTACGACGACTCCACCCAAACAATTTCCAGCTGTCCCAATGGAACCGGCTTATTAAATGTCGATACTGGCGTCAACGGCGTCGCCGCCGTCATCCAGCCCTCAGGGGGTGCTTATTCCTATATCATTACCGGTGATACCACGACCGAATTTAAGGTTATCTTGGGAGGCCCCTCCGGCCAGGCTTCAACCAACGGAAACTTTATAAGTCGTGTTTACGATGCCGGGCTTTCCACGGCTTTCAATCGCATGTTTGCCACAACCACTCAGCCAGGCGGAACAAGTATTCAATTTCAAGCTGCCGTCGCCGATCCCAACCCGGATTGCGCCGGCGCCAATTTTGTGTTTCAGGACTTGGGCGCCAATGGCGCTCTTCTTTTGGACGACGACGGCACCGGTTACGAAAACCCCGGCCAATGTTTCCGCTACAAAGCCGAATTTACTACCTCCGATATCAGCAACTCACCCACCCTTTTCGACGTCACCGTCAACTATTCACCATGAAAAAAGCCTTTACCCTGATCGAACTTCTTATCTTTATGGGCATTTTAGCCGCTCTTTTGGGTATCCTCTCCCAAATATTAGCTTCGGCACTTGCCGTCCAGGTCGAGTCCCAAACCGCTTCTTCAGTTCACTCCGATGGTCGCTATCTGCTCTCCCGTCTTACCTACGATGTTCGTCGGGCCTCTAATATCACTTCTCCCGCCTCAGCCGGACTTACCAGTCCCACTCTCACTCTCACCATATCCGGTTCACCCTACACTTACGCCCTCTCCGGCACCGACCTGCAGCTGACGACTCCCTCAAGTACCGACAACTTAAACAGCTTTGCCACCCAGGTTAGCGCTTTTTCTGTCTCCCGCCTGGGCAACTCCAACGGTGAGCCCACCATTACCGTCAGTTTCACCGTCACCGACAGGTCAGTTTCCGAAAATTTCCAAACTACCATTAGTACCCGTACCAATTAATGATATGAAATCCGGCCAAGCCCTGATTATGCTTTTAGTTTTTGTCGCCGTTGCCATCACCATCACTACGGCCGCTATTATGATCCTCTTTACCAATTCTCAAGCCACAGCCGACGTTTATTCCGGACAATCCGCCTATGTTCTGGCCGAGTCGGGGGCGGAAAACGCCCTCATTCGGCTCCTGCGCGACCCCGGTTACACGGGGGGGGACACATTGACAATAGGTACCGGTATTGCCACAATATCTGTAACCGGGTCAGAACCCAAAACTATTACCTCCATCGGCACCGATGGTAATTATCAGCGCCGCATTCAGATAGTAGTTAGTCTGGCCAACAACATTTTATCCGTTATATCTTGGAGGGAAATTTCCCCCTGATCTCATGGCCAATTCTCCGCTCACAGCCGTCAATATCTTCCGCGACAAACTCCTCATATGCGTCGCCCGTTCTCCCAAGATATATGAACTGCGATTTTCTCCCTCTTCCATCAAAGATCTGGAAGTGGTCAATCAATCCGAGCTGGACAATCAGATCAAATCATTTGTCACCGCCAATTCTCTCAAACCCACGCCTCTCTTGCTGGTTTTATCCTCACAAGTAACTTTTGAAAAAGATATTACACCTATCCCCCAGGCCAGCCGTAAAGAAATTATCCAGTCATTTTTAGATACCGTTCCCTTTGCCAGCATTAGTTTCAAGACTTTCCACTACCAGGACAAGGATATTCTGGTCGTCATCAATCGCAATCTCTACGACGGTATTAAACACGGCTTTGAAGCCTTGGGTTTTAGCGTCTCCGCCGTCATCCCGGCTTTGATGCTCGGTCTGGGATCCAAAGATACTTTATCGGCCGAGGCCTGCCAGCTGATTATCAAAAAAACCGATTTTATAAAAAACAACGATTTTCTTTCCGAAACCACCGAAATTGGATCATTTCAACAAAAAGAACAGCAGTTTCTCAAAAAGCACAGGCTGTTGGTTGCCCTGTTTTCTCTGTTTTTTATCGCCTCAGCCCTAGGTACTGTCTATTACTTCTATGTGCTTCTTCCCCAATCCACCGCCCGCAAAAGTGTCACCGTTCCCACCATTCGTCCTACCCGTACCCC
>DATDRC010000013.1:0-7973 GCA_035291985.1 Patescibacteria group bacterium | reverse complement strand
CCCGGATACTGCCCCCGGTGCATCGAGGACTCCGCCGTCAGGACACCATAAGCCGCGGAAACACTCCGGTCAGAATCGAGGAGAACCGTGCCCGCCGCCAATTCCGGCATCTTCTTCACGGCATCGGCCCAATCATTCTTGGCATCGACATTGATATTTAAAACCACCGCATTATTGGCAGCGAATTCACGGTCTTTGCCGAAAGCGGCGATCTGATTCCAACAAGCCGGGTAGCACATAATGCCCTCGTTAAAGAACAGCACCACCTTCTTACCCCGCAGTTGACTTAGGGAGTATTTCGTTCCGTCAAAACTGGTCAGGGAAAAATCCGGCGCCGGTTTGTTTAACAAGCTGTTCAAAACAGATGCGTCGGCCGGTTTCGCCGCGCCATGATGGTCGTCCATCGAGGCCGCCTGAGCCGTCATCGGCGCATTAGTCGGAATTACTTTTGGGTTTGCAGTTTGTGCACCGGTAACCTTCGATTGTCCCGTCCTGTTAGTGATTAACACTACCACCACAATCGTTACCAGGATTTCCGTGATAACTATGAGGATTGTCTTTTCTTTTGAAGTCATATTTATTCCTTCCTTTGTTTAATTAATTGAATAATTTGACCGACGGCTTTGTTGACGATGAAGAAAGTGGCCAGGAGAAACCCCCCCGCCCAAACCGGTTCCGGCAGTATTCCGGTATAGCTACCGATCGACCGCACCAGTTTAGTCAGGTAGATATTGATATCGATTGCGTATGACGTTTGCATTGTCAATTGGTTTGTCTGGGCCGAAAAAAGGATGATCACCCCGATGATTAGAAAAATAACCCCCGAAAAAAGATTGGCGAAAGTTACCTTTATTTCTTTACCGGCGATCCGGTAGGTCAGCGTTTTCCTGAAGGCAAAAAACTTTTTCGTAAAATCCGCTTTATCCAGAAAGGCGGCGATCACGAATAGCGGCACCATCATTCCCAGGACATAAGCCAAAGAATACAAACCACCCAGGAGAACAGATCCGGGTAGGGCAGACAAAGCGACCACCCCGGCCAAAACCGGCGCACAGCAGGTCGTCGCTATCGCCGAAAAAACACCCAAAACATAAACCGAACCCAGATCATACCTCGCTAGTGTCGGATGGAGTGAAAAAGGGAGTGAGAACTGCCTGCCCAATACCAGGAATATGCCCAGCATTGTCAAAAATACTCCCCCTAACCAGAAAATCGTATTATGGTAGTCGCGAAAAAGCGTGGAGAGGAATGATACCCCCAGGCCGATGGGTAAAAAGATGGTCAATAGGCCCAGAAAATAAATAAAGGTCATCAGAAATACCGTCGATTTTTGTTTGAATACCGACCCCAGGTAAGTCGGCAGCAAAACGGTGATACAGCAGGGGGCGAACAGGGCGGCCACCCCGGCAAAAAACGAAGCGATAAACGAGGCGCTGACCAGCAGGTCCATTTATTTTTTCTCCCCCTTTTGTTCCCCGTGACCATCGTGCTCCCCGTGCCCTTTCATCATAAAAACATGCATCAGCGGGCAGAGCAAAAATACGCCCCAGGGCAAAAGACTACCGAGTGGAATCTTTAACGCCCATACAGCCACCAGACCGATGGGGATTAGTGCCAAACACCACCACCAGGAAAATTTCAAGCTCGGCTTTCCTGCCTCCAATTGGTTTTCCTCTTGTTTCTCTTTTTTATGTTCATTACAACAATGCATCTTGACCGCATCTTATACAACCAATCATTAAGAAATCATTAAACCCACACTTCAGGGTCCGTCCCCGAAGTGGCGAATTAAGGTAGGATTAGTCCGCCATCGTAACCAGGGATCCACCAGGGGATAAAAACGTAGACCATAAAAGCTAGGCTTATCATCAAATAAAAGCCGGCGAAAAACAGAAAATTAACGATTCGGTCGCCCCAGCCATAGCGACCATCCATTTGACAGGCTTTTTTGTGTTTTCTCGAAATCCAGAAAAAAATGACACCGATCGCCAACATCGGAACGACAAATATCCGATTTCTCCCCTCGCGCGCCAAAACCAGCAGCAATCCACTACTCCACAGAAAATAAAGTAACGCCCCACAACAAAGGAAGTGCGTCGCCAAAAAAGGTATCACTCCGCCGGCCAACTTGAGAACTTTCTTCATGGTGTGCTTCTAGGTTCCGCAACTCGCGCTCTGAATCTGTTGGGAGGGCAGACTGCTCACCTCGGCCGCCTTAGCATTCGCTTCCCGAATCTTAATTAGTTTATCGGTAGCGGAAACCAGATAAAAAACCAGCAAAAACGCAACACCGAACAAGGAGTAAATCAAAAACATTAAACGGTTTTTCGAATGCTTAGTTCTTTTTCTTCTCACTAACCTAAATGTACCACACTCACCTAAGCGCCCCGCTTGGGGCAGGGCGTTCGGGTGGGACTTCGGCAGGGAGAAAAACAACAGCCCATCTCACCCTCCTTTCTAGCCCGTCTGTCCGACCGGCCCGTCCATCATACGAAAGCAACCTTGAAGATCTGATGAAAATACTGTGAAGGGGAATTAACCTTTGTCGAGTTTATTATATTGGGGCAGGTAGATCGTCGCTGTCGTACCCCCGCCCCTTTTGCTGGTTATCGAGAGTCTACCCTGGTGGGCTGTGACGATCGCCAGAGCGATCGGCAGTCCTAATCCGGAGCCAGTCGTGCCCGTGTTCTTACCCCGATAAAATCTATTAAAAATATGCGGTTTGTCGGCCTTTTTTATTCCCTCGCCGTTATCCGAAATTTTTACCACCGCGCCACCTTTTTCTTTGCCCAAATAAATAATCACCTCTCCCTTGTTCGGTGAGAACTTCACCGCGTTGTCGATCAAATTTAGGATGGCCCTGGAGAGCTTATCCCTCTTTCCCAGGACGAATGTCCTTTTTGCGATGTTATGTTTGACTCTGATTTTCTTTAGGCCAGCCATTTTTTCGGCCACTTCCGCCAAATCACTCATTAATGAGGACAGATTTACTTTTTCCATCTGGGTATCAGTTTTCGACCAGGCCAGATCGAGAATATTCGCCAGCGTTTCCGATAGCCTCTTCGCGTCTGTTAGAGACTCGCCCAACGCCCGCCGGTATTGTGTCGCCCCTCTTTTTCGCGCCAGGGCCAGTTCGATTTCTCCCCGCAAAGTCGCCAGAGGCGTTTTCAGTTCATGGGCCAGGTCACCGATAAATTGCCGCTCCCGTCGAAAAGCGCGGTCCAGTCGATCCAACAGCCCGTTAAAGGTCGTCGAGAGTTCCTCGATCTCGTCACCGGTTCGGCGCACCATCACCCGTTCATCCAGGTTTTCGGCCGTGATTCTGGTAATTTTCTCGGTCAGTTCCCTGACCGGCGCGGTTGCCTTCCGGGAAAGCAAGTAACCGCCAAAGGTAGTCAGAATCACCAGACCGGCATAGACGATACTCATAGCGCTCACCAGGTCGGCCAGTGACTTCTCGATAATTTCAATCGGGTGAGCCACCAGTATGACCCCGATTACTTGGCCGTCTTTATTAACCGGTTGAGTCCAAAAACGCAGGATTGACGCCCCGAGCCTGCGGCTGAAAAAGGCCGGCTGGTTGGATTTAACCACTTCTTTGACCAACGACCTGACCGTCTCATTATCGTTTCCGTAGACGGCCGAACTACCGACAATCTCCCCTTTGTTATCGCCGATGACGATCAGCATACCGGGTATCTTGGCAAACTCGTCCAGGAATGCCTGTTTCACCAGTTCGTCATGCATGTCCGCCCCCCGCCGCAGCGCCACCTCCATTACTTTCTGACCGTGAGTCGAGAGCGCCGCGTCGGTCTGATAATAAAGCGCCTGTTTGGTCAGCAGATAAAAAGAGAGGAAAATAATTGATCCGGCAATCGAAAAAGCCAGGGCATACCAGACAGTCAGCTTGAAACCGATCCCTCTAAGTTTCATCGTTGTCGTTAATTTGATAGCCAATTCCATGGACCGTCTGGATTATTCTCTTCTTGCCCGTATCCCCGATTTTTTTTCGCAGGGAAGCGACAAAGACATCGACCACATTACTCATCCCGTCGAAGTTATAGTCCCAGACGTGCTCGGTCAGCACTGTTCGGCTGACCACTTCCCCCCGTCGTGCCAGCAGCAGTTCCAGAATGGCGAACTCTTTTGGTGTCAGTTTTATTTTCCGCCCGCCTCGTCTGACGCTGTGTTTCGCCGGATCGAGAGTAAGATCTTTAGTGGTTAGGACCGGCTTGGCGATCCGGTGATTTCGCCTGATCAGGGCCGCCACCCGCGCCGAAAGTTCCAAAAAAGCGAACGGCTTAGTCAGATAGTCATCCGCCCCGCTGTTCAACCCGGCCACCTTATCGTCCAAAGTTGTTTTGGCGGTCAATATTAGTATTGCTGTTTTGATTCCCTTACTTCTTAATTCCCGACATATCTCCAACCCGTCAATTTTTGGCAACATCAAGTCCAAAATAATCAGATCATAATCTTCGGTTTCTGCCAGAAACTTCCCTTCCTCGCCATCAAAAGCCAGATCGGCGGCGTAGCCTTCTTCAACCAACCCCCGTTTTATAATTTGGGCCAGGCGCCGCTCATCCTCAATCACCAAAACTCTCATTTCGGGCTAGTATACCCCAAAAAGATTAAGAAATTATGATCTTCTTATGCTTTATAATGCTTATAACCGATATGGACCAAACAAATCTCTTATTAATCTTTCTCACCGGTTTGACTACGGGTGGTCTCACCTGCCTGGCTGTCCAGGGGGGTCTCTTGGCATCAGTCATCTCACCCACAGAGGAGAAGCTCAAATCAGACTTAAAAAGCCATAATCAAACCCTTCCCCTTATTTCTTTCCTCGCCGCCAAGATCATCGCCCATACCATCTTGGGTTTCTTTTTAGGACTTCTCGGCTCGGCCATCAGCCTCACTCCTTACCTCCGCGGTTGGTTTCAGATCGGTATCGGCATCTATCTTATTGGCGTTGCCCTCTCTCTTCTCAATGCCCATCCCATTTTTCGTTACTTCATCATCCAGCCGCCCAAATTCTTAGGCCGTCTCGTCAGGAATCAAAGTAAAAGTAAAAGCATTTTTGCCCCTGCCTTGCTCGGCGCCCTGACCATTTTTATTCCCTGTGCCATCACCCAGGCGATGGCCGTCGTCGCCCTCGGCACGGGTAACCCGCTTCTTTCTGCCGCCATCATGTTTTCTTTTACCCTCGGTACTTCACCTACCTTTTTCCTCATTGGTTTTCTTATGAACAAACTTGGAGAAAAGTTCCAGGGTTGGTTCTACAAAATAACCGCCACCATTCTAGTCACCATGGCCATTTTTAGCGTCAATGGGGGCATGAGTCTTTTGGGTTCAATTTATACTTTGCAGAATTTTGTCGAAGCCGCTCAAGTTTCTTTTTCGGGAGCCCGTCTGCCTCGAATTGCCGGCGCGATGGCCCGCGACAACCAAGGAGTTCAAGAGGTGCGCATTAACGTTTCCTCCAATGGCTATTCGCCCCAACACGTCACTCTCAAGAAGGATATCCCTGCCCGTCTGATCTTGAACACCAGCGGCACTGGTGGTTGTGCCCGCGCCTTCACCATCCCGAGCCTGCGTCTCCAAAAAATTCTTCCCGTTACCGGCACCGAAACGCTCGAATTTACGCCGACGAAAGCCGGCCCGCTCGTTTTTACCTGCAGTATGGGCATGTACTCCGGAGTCTTCAACGTCATCTAGTCAACCTTCAGGGTCCGTCCCCGTAGGCCTAAATAAATATGTTTAACTTCTTTAGAAAAAATTATCCTTCAGCCGGTGGCGAAAAACTAAACCTGAAGCTTTCCGGCCTCCATTGCACTGCCTGCGCCGTCAACATCGACCTCACCCTCGAAGACCTGACGGGTGTCACTAATTCCACCACCAATTACGCTCGGTCACTGTCCGCCGTCGAATTCGATCCCAGAAAAATCGATTCCCAAAAAATAATTGCCGAAATCAACAAGCTCGGCTACGAAGCCGAAAGCCTTTAACGCCGCCCTTTCGGTTTGTTGATCTCTTTCCAGAAATAGGCGATTCCGAGGATCAGAAAGGTAATCAGGGCCACCCAGGTTAGCAGGCCAAAACTGCCCATCAGCCCCCAGCCACCCATCATATTGCCGTAATAGCCGTACATTTTAAGGAAGTTAATTGATAACGTTAATATTATCTTAGCGGAAAATGACGAAAGGGTGTCAACCAGTTATTTGCAATCAATGAAAAGTGGGAATACAATACAAACATTACATAAAGATTACATAATCATGCCCCAAACAATTATAAATGTATCCATGCCTGACGAACTAAAAAAAGCCGTCGATCAATTGGTAGTCAGAGGTTGGTATGCCTCAGTCAGTGAATTGGTCCGCGAAGGAACCAGGCGGGTAATTGCTACCAGCCCAAAATTGACTGTCAACGGCTTTACCGAAGAGTTTGAAAACGAAGTTTTAGAAGCGGCTAACGAACCTATCGACGAATCGCTGGTTTGGAAAAACGAAGCCGACATTGATAATTACTTCGATAACTTAAAATTCAAGTCTAAACCCAAGAAGTGATCAGGGTCGTTCGTTCCAGAAAGTACGAAGAAACCTTGAAAAGGTTGTTGGTTGGCTAAGAATACGGTCAAATTTTTGGCCATCGGGAAACACATAGATGTGTACGGGAGGAATAAACGTAGCGTAAAATGAAACCACGATGGCCATCCAAGTCAGAAAAGCCTCGGGGGAGCTAGAAGAATTTGATCAGGGCAAATTGGTTCAGAATCTGAAGCTGGCCAAAATTCCCGACGATATTGCCGCCGCCGCCGCCAACTACGTCAAAAACCGGCTCGAGGACCAAATCTCGACCGGCAAAATTCATGACTTCGTTCAGGAGTACTTAAACAAAAACAATCTCATCGGCTACGCTCTTCATTATGACTTGAAAAATGCCCTCCTCCACCTCGGTCCGACCGGCTACGCCTTCGAAAAATTTGTCGCCAAAGTTCTCGCCGCTTACGGCTATCTCACCCAACAGGGCGTCATCATCCAGGGCAAATGCGTCAGCCACGAGATCGATGTCTCTGCCCAGAAAGAAGGCCAGCACTTCCTTATCGAATGTAAATTTCACAACCAAGCCGGTGTCAAGACTGACGTCCAGGTCGCTCTCTACACTTACGCCCGTTTCCTCGACGTCCGCGCCGCTCTGGAATCGCTGGCTAACCATAGTCAGCAGTACCACCAAGCCTGGCTGGTAACTAATACCAAGGTCACCAAAGATGTCCTTGATTACGCCAAGTGCATGGATATGAAAGTTTTAGCCTGGGGCTATCCCCAAATGGGCTCCTTGCGCGAAATTATTATCTCCTCCGGTCTCCATCCGGTTACCGTCCTGGTCGGTCTAAACCCCAATCAATATCAGAGCCTCTTCGACCACGACATTGTTACCTGCGCCGATCTGAAGCGGGCGATTGACACCAATGAATTACCGGTTACCTACAGCCCTGAGCTGAAGCAAAATCTTCTTGCCCAAATCGGGCAAATCTGCCGCTAAATTACTTACCCTCAGCCTCAGCCAAACAGTTGACATAACCCATAATAGTATGGTATTTTAAGCCTCGTCCCGATTAGCGGGACCATATATGGAAATGCAAGAACTCATCGTGATCAAAAAAGCTCCGGCCTTTTCGGCCGCGGCTAAACCGGCAAGTAACTTTGCCTCGGTTTTTGGGCTCAATTCGGACACCTAAGTCCGCTCCTTGAGTGCAAGCGCCGCGGCAAACGCGGCGTTTTAGGTTTAAGGCCTAAAAAGAGCACTTTAACAAGGAGGAACAAATTGTTTACCAAGCTGTTTACCCTCTTAAAACCCTTCCACCGGGTTTTTCTTACCCTCATTTTCCTGGCTGTCGTCTATGAGTCAGGCCAGGTTCTAGGGAGCTATACCATCAGCCTCATTGTCAGGCTCTTTGAGACCAACGTCCAGTT
>DATDRC010000012.1:0-3302 GCA_035291985.1 Patescibacteria group bacterium | reverse complement strand
CCGTAATGATAAACGGAGTTGATCTTCGTCTTCAGGGAGCTAACCCAAAGGTCGCGGGGAACGGAAATGAGGGTGGCCTGCTGGTCGGAATAGGAATAGGAAAGGACAAGCATGGTATCGGTCAGATCGGGCGAATCTGATCCTTCACCCCGGATACCCAGGATGAGGAAATTGGTCCGGTTGTTGGTGGCCGCCAGAACAGTTTGGGGGTTTTTGAAAAAGGTAAAGAGGCTGATGTTGCCCAAACCGGCTTCTTGCAAAAAACCTTTGGTTTTGAATCCAAGGAAGATCACCAGGCCGGTGACAATTAGGAAAGCAAGCAAAATGAGGTGGCGAAAAAAGTAACTCAGCAAGGAAAAAAGAGATCGGCGGAGGCGGATAAGTTTTGTCTTCATACAAAGGCTTGCATTAGTTTAACAAAAGCGGGGACGGTCAGACTATCGGTGCCCACCAAGACGCCATCGAGGTGCTGTTTGGCCAGGTAAGAACCAACGTTTTCGGGGGTGACTGAACCGCCATAGAGAATCGGACATTGGCTTTCGGTCAGAAAAGATATCTTGCCGGCGACGACTTCCGCCTGACTGGCGTCTTGGGCCTGGCCGCTACCGATAGCGGAAACCGGTTCATAGGCAAAAATGCAGGTGGTGAGGGGGAGTTGGAGAGCAAGCAGTTCCCGGATTTGGTCGTCGAGGTAGGGTTGGTCGACACAGACAATGGGGACCAGAGACTCTTCAAGGAGACGCTTGACCTTTTGGGCAACCAGGGCACTGGTTTCGCCAAACTCGCGGCGGCGTTCAGAATGGCCGACGAGACAATAGCGGGTTAGCTCTGAGAGCATCCGGGCGGTAACTTCACCGGTGTGCTTGCCTTCCGTTTCGGCGCTGACATTCTGAGCCCCGACTTGGAGAGGGAGATTTTCCTGGTTGATGAGCCGGTTGACCTCGGCCAGATTGGTAAAGGGGGCACAGATGATAGTCGTCAGGTTGGCTTTGGGTAGGCGGGCCTGGGAAAATTCCGACAGCCAGATATGGGTTTGAGAGATGGTGTTGTAACTCTTCCAGTTACCAATGAGATAGCGCATAATTCTTTAGTCAATTATATTATGGAAAGCCTACTATCTGATCTAAACAAGGAACAGCGGCAAGCGGTGACGCATGAGGGAGCGCCGCTTTTGGTTTTGGCCGGCGCGGGAAGCGGAAAAACAAAGGTGCTCACTTACCGGGCCTTTTATTTGATTCAGAAGAAGTTGGCTGACTCTTCAGAAATAATTCTATTAACCTTTACGAACAAGGCGGCGGAGGAAATGAAGACGCGGGTAACGAAGACTCTGAATGGTCCCTCGGGAATACTCGGGACGAGCTCCAACGGGGAGCTCGGTTTCGCCGGCACCTTTCACACTTTTGGGGCCAGGATGCTGAGGCATTATGGCCAGTTAGTAAATCTAGCGCCCAATTTCGTTATCTATGACACCGATGACAGCGAGGCGGTAATTAAGGGAGTGATCAAGGGTCTGGGGTTAGACCCAAAAAATAACCGGCCGGGAATGTATTTGCATTTGATCAGCCGGATGAAAAACGAGCTGCTGGCCCCAACAGATTTGGCCGAAACAGCCAAAGACGACTTCTACAAAAAGGTGGTGTCGGTGTGGCAGGAATACGAGAAGGTGCTGCGGAAAGCCAAGGCGGTCGATTTTGACGACCTTTTAATTTTTACGGTTCGCCTGCTGTCACTACCGGCGATGCAGGAGCGGATCAGAAAAAAGTACAAATACATTCTGGTCGACGAGTATCAGGACACCAACAAGGCCCAGTTTTTGCTGACAAGGCTGTTGGCGGTTCATCCGACCGGGTTGATGGTGGTTGGCGATGCCGCCCAGGCGATCTACTCTTTCCGGGGGGCGGATTTTCGCAACTTAACGCTACTGGAAAAAGAATATCCGGATCTGGTGACCCTGCGCTTACCCAAGAACTACCGAAGTACCCAAACTATTTTGGACGCCGCTTACGGCGTCATCGCCAACAACAAGAATCATCCGGTCTTGAAACTGGAGGCGATCAAGAGCTTTGGCGAAAAGATCGAGATGGTCGAGGTAGTTGATGAAAGAGAAGAAGCGGCCTACGTCGTTTCAATCGCCGAACGACTTTCGGCGGCTGGTGGTAGTCTGGCGGTTTTGTACCGAACCAATGCCCAGTCACGGGCAATTGAAGAAGCGCTGATTAGGAGAAAAATTGATTACAAACTGGTGGGCGGGATTCGCTTCTATGACCGGGCGGAAATAAAGGACTTGTTGGCCTACCTGCGGGTTATTTATAACAGTGAAGACTTGGTCAGTTGGCAAAGGGTCGAGGGGTTGGGCAAGAGAAACAAGGCCAAATTTGAGATCTGGCTGGCGAGCGAGCGGGGCAGGCTGTTGGAAAAGTACCCCCATGAATTGCTTTCTGAAATAATTGATCAGACCGCTTATCTCGCCCGTTTCAATGAGCGGGACGAGGACGATGCGGCCAGAGTGGAAAACATTAAGGAATTGTTAGCGGTCGCGAGCGAGCAGCCTGATTTGACCGCATTTCTCACCAGTGTCGCCCTAATCCAAAGTGAAGAGATTGCGGAGCGAAAAGCGGGCCAGGCGGTGGTAACGATGATGACGATTCACGCGGCCAAGGGCTTGGAGTTTGATGAGGTAATTATCGTCGGCTTAGAGGAGGGGCTGCTGCCCCATTCGCGAAGTCTCCTGGAGAGGGAGGACCTGGAGGAAGAGAGGCGGCTGATGTACGTGGCTATGACCCGGGCGCGGGCAAAGTTGCATCTGACTTTGACGAGAAGCCGGCTGGTCTATGGCGGCAGGCAGGTGGCAGCGCCATCGAGATTCTTAGCGGAAATACCCCAGGAGCTATTGAAAATCGCCAGTCGGAGTCTCTCTTACCGGGAACTGACTCCGAAGACGATAACGAATGAGGATTTTGTTGAGGAACGAAGAATTGTGTCCGACTGGGAGACCGAGGGAGTAATGGTCGGTCGACCCGATCAAAAAGTAATTAAGAGAGAAACTAAAAATGATTTTGATGAGATAGATGCCTGGTAAAATTTCACCTCGGAGGAATCCTGAATACAGTCCACCGTCCAAGCACTTAAGTACAGAAACAACCACTAAATTACACAAATGTGAGGAAAATTCAGTTAGTTCCATTTTGGAACATACTGCCCAAGACGGAAAGAAATACAAAACCAAATTCTATAATCTCGACGCTATTATCTCTGTTGGATACAGAGTTAATTCGGCAAAGGCCACCCATTTTCGTATTTGG
>DATDRC010000011.1:0-3626 GCA_035291985.1 Patescibacteria group bacterium | reverse complement strand
ACACCGTCCAAACCGTCCAAGCCCGAGCCCGGGCCGAAACGGATTTAGGTTAACCCCCGAGGCTGCTTACACGAGTAAACAGCCAGGGGGTTGTTTTTTGTTTGAGAAACCTCAATAATAGGAGAGATGAAGAAAGTTTTTGGGGGACTGGTATTGGTCGCCGCCTTGTTTTTAGTGGCGAAGCCGGCTTTGGCCAATGAAGGTGTCTTTCGTTTAGTGGGCCCGAGCGAGGATGGCGGCAGCTGTTACGCCGCCTCGGTCTACATCGACGGCAGCTACAAGATCCTGATGACTTGCCGGGGACTGCGAATGGCGCTCGATCCGGTGCGAAACAAGTATGTCGTTTGGGCGAATGCCGGAGAAAAAAAGCAAAGGCTGGGAGAAATCGTCAATGGGAAGTTGTCGGCCAGCCTGGCGGATAAATTTGAATCGCTTTTTGTGACCCTGGAACCGGATGCCTATGGTAGCAAGCCGACCGGGGTGGTGGCTCTGACCGGCAGTGTCGAAACGATTGATTTCGGTAAGGGGGTGGTTGAGTCCGGTTTGGAGCCCTCGCCGACAGCGGTGCAGTCAGGCGGGCTGGCGACGAAGATTGACGACCGGGGGGCAGTCGTGCCAATCGTGACCCCGGGTGCTTCGGGACGGCTGACCAATGTCGTGGTGGGGATCGGCAAAGCGATCCTGTTCGGCTTTATCCTGCTTTTGATTGTGGTTGGGGTAATGAGTTTCTTGGCGCGGCGGAAGAATCTGTAAGACCACGGTGGTAGAATAGCGGTTAATGTCCACGGAAGAGCGACCCAGCAGTTATGGTTATCAGGATTTCCTTGGCGGGGTAACCATGGGTCAGTATCGCCAGGGGGAGTTGCCGGGCGGTTTTAGTTATTGTTTTGAAGCGACGGGGATCCAGACATCCCTGAATCTATTTCGAGAAAACGAAAATGTTTTTTCGATCTGGTCACAGGACCAGGAGGGGGTGATGTTGGCCATACCGAAAAGAGTTGGTGTTCGTTATGATCAGGACGGAAACTTGGCTTGGGCCAGCCTGTTTGTGAACTCGGCGCTTTATCAAGCAGTGCGGCAGGGGAAAATTAGTTTACCAAAGGAGGTGGTTGATAAGGTTAGGAATCAGCTAGTAAACGGCCAGGTCTGGATGGTGACGATGAACTTTACCAGCTATGAGCCGATAGTTTTCTTTAATCGGCAGCAGAGGGAGGCGACCGCACCTTATAAATTGGAGTTCGATCGGGGTTGGCGCTATCCGATTCCGGGGGCGGGTTGGGGGGTGGGGGTGGTTCAGAATGGAGATTTGCTGGGGTTTGAGATTGCCGGTAGCGATGGGCTAGGCCAAAAATTCTGGTTTAACCGGAGTCTGGATCGGGAAACACTGCCGACCGAGGCGACGGTGGCCGGTTTGGAGGTAGAGAAACTGAAGGGAACGTTTTTCCCGGGTTACCCGCTGGCTATGGCAGAAGCAGGCGGGAAAGGAAAGTGATGGTCGGGGAGATCAGGCTGATGATGGGCGAAGTGCCGAAAACGGGCAGGATGAGGAAAATAAGGATAATGGTGCCGTAGCGGCTCATGACGGCCTGATATTCGTAAGCCAGGTCGCGGGGAAGCAGGGCGGCCAGGATTTTTTCGCCGTCGAGAGGGTAAACCGGAATGAGGTTGAAGACCGCCAGAGTGATGTTCAGGAGAATGGTGATGTAGAAAAAAGGACTAAGTAGTTGGGGAAGGGGCAGAAAGCGCAGGCTGAGGGCGAGAATGGTGGCCAGTAAGATATTGCTCGCCGGGCCGGCGAGAGAGATAATACCGGCGTCGCGCCGGGGGTGGGCGAGGTTGTAGGGATCGAAGATAACCGGTTTGCCCCAGCCGAAGCGAAAGAGCAGGAGCATCAGGGTGCCGACGGGGTCGAGGTGGGCCAGCGGATTAAGAGTCAGTCGGCCCTGGGAACGAGGAGTGGGGTCGCCGAGGCGGTCGGCCAGGAGGGCGTGGGCAAATTCGTGGACGGTAATGGCGATGATGAGACCAAAAAGAAAATAGAGTGTTTCCATCAATGGTTAAAGTATAGCTTAGTTAATTATCTGTTTTTGAAGCCAAAGATTTCAAGCCATATTTTGTGGGGGTTGTCTTCCCACCAGGCGATGATATCGCTGAGGAGTCTTTCGGCGAACATGGGGCGGATTATAAACGATTGGCAGGATAACTTCGAGCGTGATAAAATAGCCACCTATGATAAAGAAGAGATATGGCTGTGCCTTTTGCGGCAAGGGCGTCCAGAACAGCAATCTGGTCAGTTTTTCCAAGAACCGGGTGAATATCATTCGCCGACCAAACCTGCATACCCACCGGATGGCCATCGGCGGCGAGACGGTCAAGCTCCGATTGTGCACCAAGTGCAAGCGCACGGCCCGGGCCGGGGAAAAGACAGCGCTGGCCGTGGCGAAAGCTAAATAAATGACGGAAAAAAGGAGAAGAAGCAGACCAAGTCACTTTCCACTGACAATCGACCCCTGGGGCGGAGTCTTGAAGACCAGTGGAGAAGGTAGGAACCGGGAAATTAATTTTAGTTTGCGGGGCGAGGGCGGTTTACGTTTAATTCGCGAGGTTGACGGAGCTAATTGGCGAATTTCCTCGGGAGGGGGACGAGGGAGAATGGATATTCAGGCCTTGGAAGGCTCTTTGACCGTCAGTTGCCTGACGCCTTTTATGATTTTGGAGTACTTTCGGGGCTCGGGAGTTTTGCAGGATGTTATGATCAGCGGAGTTGATATAGCCGCTTTGGCGGGCACTAAAATTGCTTTGGAGAGGGGCGACTGGGGCAATGTCGAGGATCTGAAGCAGTTTGGTGAGGATCGGCTATTTAGTTTGAGATTTACCGAGGATGGGTTGGCGGTGGTTTGTGCCGAGACAACCGGGAGGGAGGTAGTTGGGACAGTGGCCGAGGACGAGGAAAACTTAGCGAATTACACCTGGCGGGGAGATTTAGGTTTCTTGAAAGGGAAGGTTGGTTTTGCGGTTTTTTCGGATAAGGTCAGTTTTTTTTATGGGCGGCAGAGGGTAATGGAAGTACCGCGGACGGTCATAGGTGTAGCCAATTTTGATTGGCAGGTGACTCAGGGCCTGCCCAGCGAGGATGACTTAGTTGGGTTTATGGAAGAAGTTTATTGGCCATTGCTATGAGGGTCGAACGATACGCGTCCGAAGGGGGTTTGCGGGTGTTTGACGACAAGGGCCGGGAAGTGGTCTCGCGTCTGGGTCGGGAAGGGGAGACGAGGGTCAGTTTTTTGGGTTTAGATTTCGATTACGATAAGCGGGGGGACTTGGTTTTTGCGGCCTTTAGGATGACGGAATTCGTGGACTCCCAGGAAAGGGCGCGGCCTGGTTTGTCGGCAGAATTTCTGGAGTTACTAAGCTTCCTGCGGGAAGCGGAGGAGGAAATTGTCGCCAAGATAGATTTGGCCAAAGGAACGCTTTTGATCATTTTCGAGCGGCAAAATGCCGGTTCGTCGGAGGCGGCGGAGAATTATGCTTTGGCGGCCATGGGCAAGCAAATTGCGGTTGTTGTCGAGGCGGATGGGGTCCAGATCGGCCGGGTCTATTTTTTGGCTAGGATTGAGGCGGACAGG
>DATDRC010000010.1:0-19164 GCA_035291985.1 Patescibacteria group bacterium | reverse complement strand
GGCCTTGATTATAGAGGTTAGTGCCGGACAAGCCAAATGAGGGTCAGGTGGGTCAGGGATAGAACCAGAGAGGTGATGACGTAGGAGATGATGAGGTTGAAGTGCATCTGGGGGATGATAAAGCCCTGGTAAGAGATACCGGGGAAGGTATAGGCGAGAATGGCGACGCCTTTGATGAAGTAGGTTAAGAGAAAAAGAGTGATGACGTTGACGACCCAGGAGAAGAGGCCAAGGGTAAGCAAATTGATGGGCAGGAGCAAGAGCTTGATGATCGGCTTGATGATTTTGTTAAGAAGGGTCCAGACGGCGGCGGCGGCCAGATAGGTGGTCAGTTTGGTTTCGATGGTCAGGCCGGAATAGAACATGGCCACCAGATAGAGGGTGACGAGGTTGAGGAAGATGGCCCGCAAAATCGTCTTCATAAAGTTAAGTATAGCTTAGCCGATCGTTGTCATCCGGCGTCTTTTTTTGTGGTAGGTAGTGGCGAAGCGATGGGCTTCATCGCGGGCAAACTGAAAAAGCTTGAGAACGCTGTTGTGCAAGGGCAGGTTTAAATTAACGATGTGGTGATTGGAATCATAAAAATGAAGCGTCTCCCGCTTTTTGGAGAGAGCGATAACGGGGATATCGGGCGGAATGATGGCGGAAACGACCGACAGTTGAGGCACTCCCCCATCGAGAATAATGAGATCGGGCCTGGGCCAGTCCGGGTGGCGGAGGCGGCGAGCCATGATGTGTTTCATCGTGGCCGGGTCGCCGGGCTTGTTGGTTTTGACCAAGAACTTCCGATACTGGTCTTTGTCGGGCCGGCCATTGGTAAAAACGACCAGGACGCCGACAGTGTTTTCCTGATTGAGGTTGGCCATATCGTAGCACTCGATTCTTCGGGGCGGTTCCTTTAGTTGCGGATGTTGAAGTAACAGGACGGCTTGGCGAAGAACTTTTTCCGTCGCTAGCGGCCCAACCAGGAGTTGGCTATATTTGTGGCTGGCGAGGGCGATTTCAAGGGCGGCCAGTTGGTCGCGCTTAGCGGCGGCGGTTTCAAAAGCCTGTTTTTGGGAAGCATTTTTGATCTCCGAGGTGAGAGTGGCCAGCAGATTTTTAAAGCGGCCGGAGAGGAAAACCTTGACGTTGGTGAGATGCCTGACGTATTCGCTAGCAGTCATTTTGCCGGCGCAGGGACCCGGACACTGGCCGAGGTGAAAATAGAAGCAGGCCCGACTGCGCTCAGGGTTTTGGCAGTAGCCAAAAATCCGTCTGATTTGCTTCAAAATAATAGTGGCGCTGGTCGCTGACGGATAGGGGCCGTAGATTTGAGTAGCGGGGTTGGCATAGTCCTTTAGTTTGATATCGGAGCGATGGAGGAGGGAGAACGAATGGCTGGGGGCATTGCCAATGACAATATGGCTGACGGTTTTGTCATCCTTGCTGGCGGCGTTGTAGTAGGGCTGGTAGGTTTTGATCAGGTTGGCCTCGAGAATGATGGCGGCCAGATCGCTTTCGACGACCTGAAGAATGAGAGATTTAGACTGGCCGAGAAAATGAGCCGCTTTGCTGTCGGGGAGACGACCACTCTCGAGATGTTGGGTTAGCCGGCTCTGGAGATTGATCGACTTACCAATGTACAGGGGGGAGCCGGCGGCGTCGGCGAAGATATAGACCCCGGGTGAGGAGGGCAAGCCCGAGGGCAAGACAAATGGCGGCTCCCCAAAGGAAAGCGGGAGGTAAATTGGGTTGTCGAGTGATAGTGAGGTTGGAGTTTTGGCCATTAATGTCTATTATAAGCTGTTCGGACTGAGGATAGACCAAAAGCGTCGGCTTGAAGCGGATCTCGACGGTGCTTTTGCCAAAAGGAGGCAAACGGTTAGTGCTGACGCGAGCGGCAATGGGGTTCTTGCCTGAAACCGAGACGGTAGCGTCGCCGGCAACCCCGCTAAGATTTTCCAGGGTCAGAAAGAGCCTTTCCCGATTTTGGTTGTCGTAGCCGATCTGAAACCGGGCTTTGGGAAAAGTTTCCGCCGGGGTGATGGTCACAAAAACATCCTTTGATCCCCCACCGCTGGTTTTGTAGGCCCCGGCGGGGAGCGGTTGGGTGGCATCAAGACCGTGGATGGCAAAGACCAGGTGGTTGAGGTCGAGCTTGTTGAAATAATCGATACCGCCGGTGGTATTGGCCCAGGTGGGGTCGATTTGAACCCAGGTTTGCTTGTCCTGGTCATAATACTCGGGCCAGGCATGGAGGACGTCTTTAGCCAGGGACAGCGGCTTCAGTTTGTCGTTGCTACTCATGGCATAGCCTTGGTTTTCGCGGGCCGGGAGGCCATTTTTGCGGGCGAGGGCGATAAAAAGATCGGTGAACTCGGTGCAGATGGCCTGACCGGGATTGGCCAGGGCCCAGACGGCACCCGGTCGATTGACGCCGCTGCCGTTGGCGCTGTTAATCCGAGCGTAGCTGTATTGAAGATGACTGACGACGTAGTCGTAGATGGCCTTGGGGGTAGTCAGGTTGGTCGCGGCGGCGGCGATATCGGGGTCGGTATAGTCCCAAAGTTTGGTCGCCCGGGTGTAGAGATTAAAGTCCGGCGGCGGTGTTTTTTTCGGATTGAAGTCGAGTTTGATAACCAGGTCGGTGGTTATTTGAAGATCGGTATTTGGACTTAGGGTATATGAAGCGAGCCAGTTGCCGTCCGGATCGGCGGCGATATCAGTCGGTGGGGGGGTAATTTTTTTGAGGTAGACGGTTTGGTAGGCGGTGTCCGGGGGTAAGGCGATCTGGGTTTTCAATTCCCTGGGCAAGGGATTAGTGAGGTTGTAGGTGAGCTGGAGTTTGAAATATTGGGTGGTGCCAAAAACGGCAGAAATGGATTTATTGGCCAGAACGTTAGAGTTGAAGTAATAGTTGTTGGCCTCAATCCGGCTGGGCTTGGGGTCGATATAGGCCGGCCGGCCGAAGGAAGCGGGGGCTTTGAGGATAATTTGCTGACTGTTGGTATTTTCATTAGTTTCCAAACGGGGAATGTTGATTTCCCAGATCGACCCTTGTTTACTGGCAATATCGGTAGAGTCATACTGGATGGTGAAGCGGTTGAATTTGTTCCGGCCGACTACCTTGGCCAGAAAATCAAAGCTGATATTGGTCAGATTATCGGTGCGGTCGATGGCGGGTGAAATGGCTCCGGCGGCATCGGTGACCCGGATGTTATTAATATTTGTTTGCGAGAGACTTAAGGAGAAACTGGTGGCATAAACCGTGGAGAGGTTGTTTTTTTGAGCAATGTCAAAGGTGACATGGGTGGTACCCTGGCCGCCGATATCGTAGGTAATGGTATAGTCGGTCGCAAAAGTGGCCAGGGCATGGACAGAACCAGGGGTCACGAACAAGTAGCCGATGGTCAGAAAAAAGCCGAAGAGAAGTCTGGCCAGAATGCGCATGAAGAACAGTATAACGGAAAGGTTAGTCAGAGGACTCGTCCTTGTCGGACATTCCAGCGACCCAGAGCTGGCGTGCGACTTCTTCTCCGTAAGCTTCATTGAGAACTTGTCTGACTTGGGTTGGTAGCTGGTCAAAAAGAAGCGCGGCTTCTTTGCAATGACCGGTCAGTAAACATAGAAGATTTAGCTGGAGATGTTCCAAAAGAACAAACGCGGTCGGGTCGTCTTCTTGGAGCATATCAATAGTGACGTCCAGATTGGTGCTGACACCGTTGACATCTATATGGCGAACGTTGACAACTCCTGTCTCAAATAAAGATGGTTGCATTCGATATTCGGTGGTGTCGATGGGAGTATTTAAAACTGGACAATTTTCTCCCAGAAACTGAAGTTCGGAACGCTGGCATTTGATGAAATAGGCGGTATCGTAAATCCGTTGGATGGTGGTTGTTTCCTGAATGATGCTGCCATCGGCTTGCACATCACGGACGGTGATGCTCAGACTGTTTTCAGGCGGGTGGAGAAAGTTGTCCCAGTAGAGGTCGATGGCACTAACAACAGCATCAATAAGCTGGTGTGCCTGTTGTTCTTTGCCGATTCGCTCGATTGACATGGGCGTATTCTAGGACTATGGGTCAATAAGGTCAAGCGAGGACCTTTTTGAGTTCCTGGGCGGTGGGGGTATCGAAATGTTGTATTACCTCAGCCGGAGTGCCGGCGGCAATGATTTCGCCACCGTTCTCGCCGCCTTCGGGACCCAGGTCGATGAGGTAGTCACAGTTTTTGATGACGTCGAGATTGTGTTCAATGACGATGACGGTGTTGTCGTTTTCGGTGAGGTCAACCAGGGTTTGCATCAGCTTGGCGACGTCGTCGAAATGGAGACCGGTCGTCGGTTCGTCGAGAATATAGATGGTATGGCCGGAACCGGTTTTGGCGAGTTCGGCGGCCAGTTTGACGCGCTGAGCCTCGCCGCCCGAGAGTGTCGGCGCCGGTTGACCCAGCCGGATGTAGCCCAAGCCGACCTGTTTGAGGGTGGCTAATTTTTTTTCGATGGCGGGGATAGCGGTGAAGAAAGCGGCGGCTTGGTCAATAGTCAGATCTAGAATTTCGGCAATATTTTTTCCCCGGTAGGTGATTTCCAGCGTGGGCTGATTGAAACGGGCGGCCTGGCAGGTTTGGCAGGTGACGTAAATGTCGCCCATAAATTGCATTTCGATTTTGATCTGGCCTTCACCCTGACAGGTTTCGCAACGGCCGCCTTTGACGTTGAAACTGAAACGACCGGGGCCGTAACCGCGCAGATGGGAGTCGCGGGTGCCGGCAAAAAGGCCCCGGACGTAGTCAAAGACTTTGGTGTAGGTGGCGGGATTGCTTCTGGGGGTGCGGCCAATCGGACTTTGGTCAATTAAACTGACCCTTTTGACGGCGTCCAAGAACCTTAGCGAACTAAAGGGGATCTCCTGGCGCTGGTGTTGCCGATTCAATTGGCGGGCGAGGGCTTCATAGAGGGTGTCGACAATCAGTGAAGATTTGCCGGAGCCGGAGACGCCGGTAACGCCGATGAGTCTGCCCAAGGGAATAGCAACGGAAATATTCTTCAGGTTGTGATGGGTACAGCCGGAGAGAGTGATATCGCTGTTTTGTTTTGGTTTCTTGGCCGTCTTAATCGGGGCGACGACTTTCTGGTTGCTGATGTATTGACCGGTGAGGCAGGCGCTTTTTTTCATTTTTTCGACTTCGCCTGCAAAAGTTAACTGCCCGCCTTTTTCGCCGGCGGCCGGACCGAACTCAACCAGATGGTCAGCGGAGAGAATGGTGTCGCGGTCGTGTTCGACAACGACCAGGGTGTTGCCCAAAGAAACCAGATTCTTGAGGGTGGTAATCAGTTTTTGATTATCGCGCTGGTGGAGTCCGATGGTTGGTTCGTCGAGAACATAAAGAATGCCGGTCAGGCGGCTGCCGATCTGACTGGCCAGACGAATGCGCTGGAGTTCGCCCCCCGAAAGACTACCAGCCTCGCGGTTGATGGTCAAATAGCTTAAGCCGACGGACTGGAGAAACTCAAGGCGGTCTTTGGTTTCTTTTAGAATTGGGGTGGCGATTTGGAGTTCGGTCAGATTGAGGTGGTCACTGAGGCTGGTGATATAGGCCAGGGCTTTATCAATTGAAAGAGCGGTAACTGCGGCAATGTTTTTTTCGTTGACGGTAACACCGAGGATCTCCGGTTTGAGGCGGTCACCGTGACAATCCGGGCAGGACAATTTGATCAGATAGTGATCGAGTTCCTCGCGGACGTAGTTGGAGCTGGTTTCCTGATAGCGGCGTTCAAACTCGGCCACTAAACCGATGAAAGGTGTCTGCCAAACGGTCGGGCGGCCCTGGGAATTGAGTCCGTGAACGGCGTGAACTTCTTTACCCGTGCCTTCGAACAAGACGTTTTTCTGTTTGTCGGTCATTTTTTCGAGGGGAGTTTTGTTGTTGAACCCGAGTTCAGCCATAACCTTGGTAATGAGGCGAGCCATCCAAGTTTCGGTTTCAAACTGACTAGCTAAGGGGACAATGCCACCTTCAAGGAGGGTGAGACTGGGGGCGAGGATGAGATTGCGATTGAGGGTCAGTTTACTACCCAAGCCGGTGCAAGTGGGACAAGCACCATCAGGGGAGTTAAAGGAGAAGGAACGGGGTTGCTGTTTGGGGAGAGAAAGATTGTCAAAAGGACAAGCCAGGTTTTCGGAATAGAGGTGGTCTTCCAAATCCTTGGGGGCTTCAGGGAATGAGAGGGCGGCGTCACGGACGAGACTGGCGATAACTTCCCCACCGGAGAGCTTGAGGGCGGTTTCGATAGATTCAAGCAGGCGATTTTTGTCGGTTTGGTCAGCAGATCCGGCAGCCGCTTTGGCAATGACGACTTTGTCGATGACGGCGTCGATATCATGACGATTGTTTTTGAAGAGATTGAGTGTCGAGTTGGTATTGATGAATTTACCGTCAACTCTAACCTCCCCGATGCCTTTTTTGGCCAGGTTGACGAGTAGTTCTTTGAACTCCCCTTTCTTGTTTTTGACTACCGGGGCCATGATCAGTAGCCGGACCCCTTTCTGTTTGGTCATACCTGGGTCACTTTGGACCAGATTGTAGATGGCGTCGCGGATTTGGGTGACGTCGGCGGCCATGACCTCGCGGCCGCATTTCGGACAATGGGGGTGGCCAACGCGGGCAAAGAGAAGGCGGAGGTAGTCATAGATTTCGGTGACGGTACCAACGGTACTTCTGGGATTATGACTGCCCTGCTTTTGGTCAATGAGAATAGCCGGTGAAAGGCCCTCGATCGAGTCAACGTCGGGTTTGTCCATGACGCCGAGGAACTGGCGGGCGTAGCTACTTAGCGACTCGACGTAGCGGCGCTGGCCTTCGGCGTAGATGGTATCGTGGGCCATGGACGACTTGCCCGAGCCGGAAACGCCGGTAAAGACCACCAGTTGGTTCTTGGGGATGGTCAAATCGATGTTCTTGAGGTTGTGTTGACGGGCACCCCTGACGATCAAATGGGTGGACGGAGAAACTTCAGCCATAACGTTCAATTTTACCCCAAAACTGGGAAGATTACCAGTATAAAACCCGAATATTTTCTCTTGACATATTAGACACCAAGGGATATGCTATGGGTTGTGGAACATAGATTTGGGATTCACCCCCAGCTTCGGGGAGCATATGGCGAACTCTATGATGAGCTAAAAGGGGAAGGGTTATCCGACGAGGAGGCTCTCCGAAGATTAAATACTGATTTTGACTGGGCCTTGAATGAATTGAGAAAACCCATACTTAGCCCACGTGAGGATGAATTTGCTGATGATGAGCACAAGAGAGACAAGGCGGCTGAGAACGGTGATGATTTGGCTTCGCAGTGGCTAGAGGCGAGGGAAAAAAATGATGGATCGCATCTGATGTTTGAGTTAATGCTTGGGCTTAGGAAGACCGGAGTTTAAGACAGTTTGGCGATGAGGTCGCGGTACTTGGCGGCCATTTCAAAATCCCAGTTTTTGGCGGCGGCGGTCATATTGGCTTTCATTTTGCGGATCAATTTTTTCTTGTCGCCCGGGGTGAGGGCGTCAGGATTGACGTCTTCGGTCTTTTTCCAACCAAATTCTTCCAGTTCTTTGATCCTGGCCGTTTTTTCTTTCTTTTCCTCCCGCTTCAGCAATTTTTCCCGTAAGGGTTTGACGATACCCAGAGGAGTGATGCCGTGCTTCTGGTTATATTCCAGTTGAGTTTGGCGGCGGCGGGAGGTGACGGCGATCGCTTGTTTCATCGAGTCGCTAATCCGGTCGGCATAAAGGTGGACCAGACCGTTGACGTGCCGGGCCGCCCGGCCCATGGTTTGGATGAGCGAGGTGGGGTTACGCAGGAAACCCTCTTTGTCGGCATCGAGAATGGCGACCAAACTGACTTCGGGCAGGTCAATCCCCTCGCGGAGGAGATTGATGCCAACCAGACAGTCAAAGTTGCCCAGGCGAAGGTCATCGAGAATGTCGGAACGGTCGAGGGTCAGGACGTCGGAGTGGAGATACTGGACTTTTAACTCGGGCGCCTCGGCAAGATTAAGAAGGGCCTTTATCTTGGCCGGATCTTTTAGATAGTCGGTTAGATCCTCGGCCATCCGTTTGGTGATGGTGAGAATTAAAGTTCTCTCACCCCGCTCTTTCCTGGCGATGATCTCACTGACCAGGTGAGCAATTTGATTGGCGGCGGGAAAAACCTTGACCTCGGGGTCGAGAAGACCCGTGGGGCGAATAAGTTGCTGGGCAATCGCCGGCGCTTTTTCGCCTTGGCTCAAACTAAGCTCGAGTTCCTGGGGTGTGGCCGAAGCGTAGATGGTTTGGGGGGTCCGCGCCTGAAACTCAATGAAATTTAAGGGCCGGTTATCGAGGGCGGCCGGGAGACGAAAGCCATAGTCGATCAAGGTTTCCTTGCGCGACCGGTCGCCCCGGTACATACCTTTGATCTGGGGCAGGGAGATATGGGACTCATCAATGACGGTTAGGAAGTTCTTCCGGCCAAACTTTTTGGCATTGTAGTTCATATAGTCGAGCAAGGTGTAGGGCGGCTCGCCCGGCTGTCGCTTATCAAAGTAGCGGCTGTAGTTTTCGATGCCGTTGACAAAGCCAAACTCTTCAATCTGGGCCAGGTCATAATTCACTTTTTGTTCAAGTCGGTGGGCTTCCAGAATTCGGCCTTCTTTTTTGAACTTCTCAACCTGGTCCTGCAAATCAGATCTGATTTGGGCCAGGGCTTCTTTTTGAGTAGTAACATTGGTAATGTAGTGCTTGGTGGGATAGATAGTCGTTCCGCCAAAGACGGATCCCGCCTGGCGGGGGATGTCGGTGAAGTTTAAGGGGTCGAGCCGCTTGATGGAGGCGATCGTCTTTTCGGCGAAAATAATGCTGGTGACCACTTCTTCGTTGCTAGGAAATAGCTGGAGGGTGTTGCCAATGAGGCGGAAGTTGCCCCGGGTAAGCTCACTGGTGGTGCGTTGGTATTGAAGATCGAGTAAACGGTGGGCGACGTCGGTGCGGTCAATAATCTGGCCTTCGACCAATTCGAGAAAATATTTTTCGTACTCGACCGGGTTACCGATATTGTAGATGCAGGAAACGGAGGCGACGACAATGCAGTCGGGACGGCTGACAAGGTTGGCGGTGGTTGAGAGACGGAGGCGGTCAATTTCGGCGTTGATATCGGCTTCTTTCTCGATATAGGTGTCGGTTTGGGGAATATACGCCTCCGGTTGGTAATAGTCATAGTAACTGACAAAATAGGAAACGGCGTTGTCGGGGAAGAAATCACGCAGCTCCTGGTAAAGTTGAGCCGCCAGGGTTTTGTTGTGACTAACGACGAGAGTGGGCAGCTGGGTTTTTTCAATGACGTTAGCAACGGTGTAGGTTTTGCCGCTACCGGTGACACCAACGAGAGTCTGGTGCTTGTTCCCCGCCTGGATCGATTTGGTCAGAAGATCGATCGCGTTTGGCTGATCGCCGGTTGGCTGATAATTAGCTTTGAGCTTGAAATCCACGCGTTATATTTTACCTGAAATGACGAAGATTTGGCGAAACTGCCACTTGACATGTTCGGGTTTTATTAGTTAACTGAAAGCATGGCAGTTACTCTGTACAAAAGACAAAGACAGATCGTTGATTTTATTTCCCAGTTCATCCAAAAGAATGGCTACTCCCCGACTCTGTCGGAAATTGCCGGGGCGATTGGCGTTTCTTCGCTGGCCACGGTTCACGAACATCTGCAGGCCCTGATCAAGAAAAAGGTTATCAGGAAATATGAAGGGGCGATCAGGGGCATTGAGATTCTGGATAAGCATATCTCCGAGGCCCTGTCTTCGGTAGAACTGCCGATCATGGGCTTTATCGCCGCCGGTAAGCCGATTATGCCCTACACCGACCCCGACGCGACGATGAAAATCGCTCCGTCTTTGGTTTCCGGGAAAAAGAGGGCCTTTGTACTGCAGGTGAAGGGAACGTCGATGATTGATGAGGGGATTTTCGACAAGGATTTTGTGGTCATTGAAGAGGAAGATATCGGCAATGTCCGGGACGGTGACATTGTGGTCGCTTTGCTCGAAAACGGATTGGCGACTTTGAAACGCTTTTTCAAGGAAAAGACGAGAATCAGGCTGGAACCGGCCAATTCGACCATGTCGCCGATTTACGCCACCAACGTCCGAATTCAAGGTCGGCTCAAAGCGGTCATCCGTAAGTATTAAGAGTTGTATACTAAAAGTATGGCCTTAACCGATGGAGATCTGAAGAAGATTGGGAAGTTGATGGATGAGAGGTTGTTGGTGTTTCACAATGATGTTACGGAAAAGAAATTTGAATGGCTTGAGGAGACACTGGGTAATAGGATCACTAAAGTTGAAAGTAAGTTAGATAAGATAACGGACCATCAGGCGGAGATGCTGGATAATCACGAAAGACGAATCGGGAAGTTAGAATTGTCAGTCGCGATCTAATTATTTTTCCCAGCTTCTTTTTTTGCGAGCGCTGGCCGGTAGAGCGTCGAAGATCATCTTGGCGGATTCTTTTAAGCCCCGCAGAAGATGGTTTTGATCAGTGGGTCGAACGACCCGGGAGCGTCCCGTGGTCCATTTTCGGTCACCGGCGTAGGTTTTGGCCATAGCTTTATTTTTGACTAGTAATATATTTGGTCAGGTCTCTTTTTTCCTGGTATTGAATTAGGGTTTTATCTTTTAGAATAGCAAAAGTTTGGTGATAGGCAGAAAGGGTTTCGTCGCGGCGGAAAACGCCGGTAAAGATGTCCTGGTCGGTCCAGGCGGCTTTGGTAATGGCTTCGTAAACATTACCGAGGCTGATGGGTAGCGGTTTGACGCGTTGGCGAAACCAGTCGTAAGTATTGAGTTTGTTGTAGGTAACACAGGGCTGGAGGACTTCGACCAGGGCAAAACCCCGGTGGGTCAGAGCATCAACGAAAATTTTGGTCGTGTCGGGGATATTGCCGGCGAAAGCGCGGGCAACATAAGTGGCGCCGGAAAGGAGGGCGAAACCACAGGGTTCGAGCGGTTGTTCGACAACACCCAAGGGAGTGGCTTTGCCCTTGGTTCCCTTCATCGACGTGGGTGAACTTTGGCCGGTAGTCAGGCCATAGACCTGGTTATTATGAAGAATAACGGTGATATCCATGTTGGCTCGGGCGGCAGAAATAAAATGGGTCATCCCCTCGCCCAGGAGGCCGCCATCGCCGCCGATGACGATCACCTTTTGGGAGTGGTTGGCTAGTTTGATACCGCAAGCGGCGGGGATGGCCCGGCCATGGAGACCGTGGAAGCCGTAAGCTCGGAGATGATTGGTCATATTGCCGGAGCAGCCGATATCGTAGACCAGGACAAACTGATGGGTTGCCAAATTGAGTTGTTTGAGGGCGGCCTTGAGAGCGGCCCAGATGCCCCAATCACCGCAGCCGCCGCACCAGGTGGGAAAGAGGCCGGTATCGAGGTTAGCCATGGTTCGACATGCTCACCATTAGTAATGTTTAATTTGGTCGATTAATTTGCCGGGATCTAAGGGGCGGCCGGTATCTTCACCGAGCTGCTGGTGGATAGTGATACCGGTTTCCTGGCGCAGGAGCCGGGCAAGTTGGTGGGTTTCGTTATTCTCGATACTAATTAGCTTGGTATAGCCGGATAAAAGAGTGTCCAGTTTTTCGGGTAAAGGCCAGAGATGATTGAAATGAAGGTGGGCCATTTTCATTTCTTCGGCAACCTGACGGGCAATATATTTAGGGGAACCCCAGGAAATGACGGCCTGGTCACTGTTGCCGGTAATGGCCGGCAGGGGAATGTAATTTTTTATTTCATTAGTCTTGTCGCGCCGCCGTTGGTTGGCGAGGGTCCGATTTTCGGCCGATTCGTCGACGAGACCATGAGCTTCGTGTTCGTCGGAGTTGGCAATGTACTCCCCGCCCGGGATGCCGGGAATGGTGCGTGAGTGAAGGCCATTGGGGGTGAAGGCATAGCGGGCAAACATTTCCGGTTTGGGTGGTGGGCTAACCGCCGAAAGTGGAACTGGATCCAGGGCTGGAAAGTCGGCCGAGCTGTAATAGTTTTCCGCTAAATATTTGTCGGAGAGAATAACGACGGGACAGTGAAAAGTTTGGGCAAGATAAAAAGCGCGGTGGGTCAGACGATAGCATTCGTCGGGATCGGCCGGGGCGAGGACGATTTTGGGAAACTCGCCGTGGCCGGCATTAATCGCAAACAGGAGATCGCTTTGTGATGTCCAGGTGGGCAGGCCAGTGGCCGGGGCAGGGCGCTGGGCGAGGTAAATAACGATTGGAGTTTCCAACATGCCGGAAAGGGAGATCCCCTCCTCCATCAAGGCAAAGCCCCCGCCGGACGTACCGGTCATCGCTTTGGCACCGGCGAAGGCGGCCCCGTTAATCATATTGATGGCGCTGATCTCGTCTTCGGCCTGGCGGACGAGATAGTCGAACTCGAGTTGGTGGGCGGCCATAAAGTGGAGTAAGGGGGAACTGGGGGTCATCGGGTAGCCGGCGTAGAAATTGATACCGGCGGCGATGGCTCCGAGTCCGATTGCCTGACTGCCATTGATAGCCAGATGATGGGTTTGGTTAATGGCTTTGGGTAAGTCCAGATTGAGATGATATTGAATCGAAAGCTGACCGGCTTGGTCAAAGGCGGCTTTGTTTTGGTCGAGAAGGGTTTGGGATTTGTCCCCCAATTCTTGACGAATTAATTCCCAGACGAGGTTAGGATCCAGTTTCAATTGGGGAGCGACAAAGCCGAGCATGGCCGTGTTCAAGGTCAGGGGGTTACCGGCGTTCTTGGCGACGGTAAGCAGGGTTGGTTGGTGGAGATTTTTGTGTTCGTGATCGGCTTTGAGAGTTTGATCGGCGATAATGTGGGTAGTTTCGGCAATCGATTGGTGTTCGTTATCGAGGGCGCCTTGGGTCAGGGCCAGAAGAAGATCAACTTTGGGGGCGTTGTTGGGAAAAGGTTTTTCGCTAATGGTGACCAGGTAGGAAGTATGACCGCCTTTGATGAGGGAAGGATACTCGGGATAACCCTGACAATAGTAACCGGCGCGGGTAAAGGCGCGGACGAGGGTTTCGCCGGCAGACATCGAGCCGGCGCCGGCCGGACCGGCAATTTTGATACCAAAAACTTCGGGCATTAAGTTCAGTATATCAATCGACAAAGGTGAGCGCGATGCCCGTTTTTCCGGCTCGACCGGTACGACCGATACGGTGAACGTAGTCGTCGTAGGTGGCGGGTTGGTCAAAGTTAATGACGTGGCTGATGTCTTTGACATCAATACCCCGGGCGGCGACGTCGGTGGCAATAAGGATGTTGATGTGGTTATCCTTGAATTGGCGGAGGACGTTTTCGCGCTGATTTTGGCGTTTGTTGCCATGGATGGCCCCGGCTTTGAAACCGGCTTTGATGAGATCGCGGCTCAGGTCTTCGACGCCGTGTTTGGTGCGACCGAAAACGAGAACCTTGCAGAACTCATTTTTACTAAGCAGGCCGCAGAGAAGATTAATTTTTTGGGCTTTCCCGGAAGCTCTGATGACGTTTTGACTGACATTACCCGAGGTGGCGCCGGTTTTCACCGAAATCTTTTTAGGGCTACGCATAAACTGACGGGCAATCTTTTCAACTTTATCATCGATGGTAGCCGAGAAAAGCAGGGTTTGACGTTCCTTGGGGAGCAGAGAGAGCAAGAGAGTAATGTCTTTGACAAAACCCATATCAAGCATCCGGTCAACTTCGTCGAGAACCACGGTTTTGGTAGTGTCCAAATTAAGGTAGCCGCGTTGATGAAGGTCTTTGAGGCGCCCGGGGGTACCAATGAGAATACTCGGGCCACGGCGCAGATTGTCGAGTTGGCGGCGCATATCAGAGCCGCCAATGATGAGGCAGGAATAGATACCAAGACCCTCGGCGAGAGCTTTAGTTTCCTCCTGGATCTGAACAGCTAGTTCACGGGTGGGGGCAATGATGATGGCGGTTTCGTTCCGATCGGAAATAATCTTGTTGAGTATCGGCAAGACGAAAACCATGGTTTTACCGGTGCCGGTATCGGCTAAACCCAAGACGTCATCTCCGGCCAGAGCCGGTTCCAGGGCTTGATCCTGGATGGTGGTGGGCTGGGCAAATCCCTTTTTATTTAAGTTAGTCAGAAGTGAGGCGTGCAGCCCAAAATCAGAAAAATTATGTCTGATTGACACTTCTTTGGTAACTTCTGGGGCGGCTTCGCGAACAAATAATCTCGGATCCAAGGCTTTAGGGATAGGAAAAGAACGTCTTCCTCCGCCAAAAGACTGATGAGAGCGTTGGCCACCGCGGTAGGAACTACCACGACCACCAAAATGTCGTTTAGTGAACATATATTTATTGGGAAGCTTGTGCTTCTCCAGATTGTCCTGACGGGAAAACTTCAAGATAGACAATTGGAAAAACGGTCTAGCGAGGCGAGCTAAGTGCTCAATCCGAGAACAATATGGGTATTGTAGCATATTGGGGTAAAATAAGCGAATGGAGAAAAGAAATGATGTAATGGCCGAGGGATTACGGGCTCTTGGGGCGGGTTTTATTGAAGCGGAGGCCGATAGGGTTAGCCGGAGAATTGCGTTACTAGAGAAAGTCTTGACTGGAGATACCGGCGATGAAATCCCTGAAGGGCTCGAAGATACCTTTTCGGGTGTTGTTTGTGATGAGGAGGTAGATTCAAAAACTCTGGCAAGCTTGATGAAGAAATGGCTCGAGGGGGTAGTTGGATCGTCCCTGGCGGAATTGGTTGTTAAGAAGCGGCTTAAATCTGAAGATGGGAAAACTAAGGTTGTTGTTTTCGCCGAGCCAATTGGGGAGATGGAATACTTTTTATCGACTTGGGTCGATGGAGATGAGAAACCAAGATATGTCCTGTGGCCGATGGAAATGTATGATGGCCAGTTTGAAGCCGGTTACACCGAGGAGGAGTCATGAAACTTACGCTTGTCGGATTACCACTTGGTAATATCGAGGATATTAGCTTGCGGGTGATTCGGACTCTGACCGAGGCGAAAATAGTCATTTGTGAAGATACGCGGGTGTTTCACAAACTGTGGCAGAAATTGCAGAATTTAGGTCATCTATCCGCGTCATTCTCGGGACGGTTAATGGTGATCAATGATTTCAACGAGGCGGATAAGGTGAGCTGGCTCCTAGAGCAGATTGGGCCCGAGGGCGAGGCGATTTTGGTTTCGGATGCCGGCATGCCTTTAGTTTCCGACCCTGGCTATCGACTAGTCAAAGAGTTATTGTCCCGGGGCGGGACGATTGAGGTGGTTCCCGGACCGACGGCGGCAATGACAGCGTTGGCCATTTCCGGGCTGTCGGCAGACAAGGTCTTATTTTTAGGATTCTTACCGAAAAAACTAAGTAAAAGAAAGGCAAATTGGGAATTAGTCAAGGCGGCCGATGGGGTGACGGTAATTATTTATGAGTCCCCTTTCCGGGTGACAAAAACATTAGAGGAGATCAGGAACGAGTTCGGAGACCTGTCGCCTACGGTGATCGCCAGAGAGCTAACCAAAGAATATGAAGAAGTACTCCGGGGTAGTGTGGCTGAACTGTTGGCTAGCGGAGCCAAAATTAAAGGCGAGGTGGTAATCCTTTTCCGGTTTGAGAAATGAAAAAGCCCCTGTAACGCCAGGGGCAAGCGCTTTCCTATCAAAAGGTAGCTCTATTATACACTATGGGTTAATACTCTTCGAGGGTGGAGGTGTCGCCCAGAGGCAGGCCGAGTTCGCGGGCGCGGAGGAGGCGGCGGACGATCTTGCCGGAGCGGGTTTTGGGTAGACTGTCGACAAACTCGATCTCGCGGGGATAGGCGTGGCCGGCGAGATGGTGCTTGACGTGTTCGGAGATTTCAGCCTTTAGCTTTTCGGATGGTTTAAATCCTGGCTTGAGGGCGATAAAAGCTTTGATGATCTGGCCGCGAAGCGGATCGGGTTTGCCGATTACCCCCGCTTCGGCACAGGCCGGGTGACTGACGATGGCACTTTCGACTTCAAACGGCCCGACGCGCTCGCCTTGAGTCTTGATGACGTCGTCGGCACGGCCGACGAACCAGTAGTAGCCATCTTTATCTTTGTAGGCGCGGTCACCAGTAATATACCAGCCTTTGATGAAATAGGATTTGTATTTTTTGGGTCGTTTCCAGATCTTCGTCATTTGGGAAGTAAAGCCTTTCTTCAAAGCCAGATTCCCTTCGGTCAAGGGCGGCAGTTCGTTACCATGGTCGTCAACAATCGCGGGATGAATGCCGGGGAAGGGTTTGCCCATCGAACCAACGCGAATATCCATACTGGGGTAATTGCCGATCATGATGGCGCCGGTTTCGGTCTGCCACCAGGTATCATGGAAGGGGTGTTTGAAAATACGATACGACCAGAGGAGCGGTTGGGGGTTCAACGGTTCGCCGACACTGCCCAGATGGCGAAGAGAGGATAGGTTGTGAAAGCGGACGAGGTCATCACCGGCCGCCTGGAGCATCCGGATAGCGGTGGGAGCGGAATACCAAACAGTGACCCGGTATTTTTCAATGATTTTGTACCAGTTTTTGGGGTCAAAACGACCAGAGTAAACGACAGTACTGGTGGCATTACTGAGGGTTCCGAGGATCTGATAAGAAATACCGGTGACCCAGCCTGGGTCGGCGGTGCACCAATAAACATCTTCCGGTTTCAGATCAAGGATATATTTGGCAGTTAGGTGCTGTTGGAGGATGGCTTTGTGCGCATGGATCACTCCCTTTGGTTTGCCTGTAGTGCCGGAGGTGTAGAGCATGAAGGCGGGATCATCTGCATCGGTGTGGCTGGTGTGGAGTTCGTCAGAGTGTTTGGCGAGGACCTTGGCAAGTTTCTTGGTGGTAATGATATGCTCGAGCGCGGGTAGCTTGCGGCGAACGCTGGTGAGGCGGGGCTTGAGCTCTTCGGAGGTGACGAGGACTTTGGCGCCGCTATTTTCCAAGCGGTCATAAATCGCGTCTGAGCCGAAAGCAGAAAACATCGTCCCGGCAATGGCGCCGATTTTGAGGGTTCCCAGAAAGCCGTAAAAAATTTCGGCAGTTCGCGGCAGAAAAAAGAAGACCCGGTCTCCCCGACCAACTCCAAGGGATTTCAGATAATTGCCAAAGCGGTTAGCTAGCTGGTTCAGCTCAAAGAAAGTGAGTTTGGTTTCGTTGAGTTTGTCGTCAACCAGATAAAGGGCGACTTTATTTTTGTTTTCGTTACCAGCGTGTCTCTCGACGGCGTTGTAGGCGGCGTTTAATTTGCCATCTTCAAAATACTCGACCTCTCCCCTCACCCACTCGGCCAAATCAAAATCCCGATATGCTTTTTCGTAATGAGGCAAATTGGGCGGAGCTTTTAGATGTTTGTCCTCGACGCTGATAGTCCGAAATTTTTGCATCTTTATTTAGTGTACAGATTTTTGCCGGTCATCTCGGCCGGTTTTTCAATTTCTAACAATGAGAGGATGGTGGGGGCGATGTCCGCCAGAACCCCGTTTTCCAGCTGACCGGCCGGTTTTTCTTTGGCAAAGAGAATAAGGGGGACCGGAAAGAGCGAGTGTTCAGTATCCATACCACCTTGGCGGTTGGTGAGTTCTTCGGCGTTGCCGTGATCGCCGGTTACCAGAAGATAGGCGTCGGTTTGTTTAGCCAATTCGACCAGCTTGGCCAAACCGGCATCGGCCGCTTTGACCGCCTGGATGGTTTTGTCGATATTGCCGGTATGGGCGACCATATCCGGACAGGCGATATTGATAACCCCGAGGGCATGACTGTCGGCGGCAAAGGCTTGGCAGAAGGAATCGACCAGAAAAGGGGTAGACATTTCCGGGAGCAGGTCGTAGGTCGCGATCTTCGGCGAGGGAACGATGAGCCGGTCTTCGCCGGGAAACTCTTCTTCGTGCTGGCCATTGAAATAATAGGTGACAAAACGTTCCTTTTCGCTCTCGGCCGCCCGCAGTTGCGGCAGGCCGGCTTTGGAGATGATTTCACCGAGGGTGTTGCTGATGACCAGATCGGGAAAAGCGACGGCAACCTTGAAGTTCTTGTGGTAGTTAGTCATGGTGACCAAAGCAAGATTGGCGATGTTGGCGTCCAGTATCGTTTTTGTCAATTGGCGGGGACGGTCAATGCGGAAGTTATAGAAAATAACGGCATCGTTGGCCCGAATTCGGGTGGCGCTGCAATTATCGCCAAGACCAACCGGTTTGACGAACTCGTCGGTTTCACCCCGGTCATAGGATGCCTGGATCGCTTTCTGCCCCGTTTCGACGCTAACGGGGTGGGCACCGGTGAGACAGTCAAAAGCCAGTTTGGTACGGTCAAGACGCATATCGCGATCCATGGCGTAGTAGCGGCCCATGAGGCTGACGATTTGGCCATTTTTGATATAGCGGGCCAAATACTCGGTGACGGCGGCGATTTGGTTCGCGCCAGCGGTGGGCGGTGAGTCGCGGCCGTCGGTGATGAGGTGAAGATATAATTTTTCGATTTTGTGCTGGGCGGCCATCATGATCAGGGCGTAGAGGTGATCGTTGTAGGCGTGAACTCCCGAGGAACCGACCAGACCCAAAAGATGAAGGGCCGAGTTGTTGGTCTGGGCGTGGTTGATGGCCGAAAGTAAGGCGGGATTGGTGAAGAACTCTCCTTGAGCGATGCTCATATTGATCCGGGCCAGGTCCTGGTAGACGATCCGGCCGGCGCCGATATTGAGATGGCCCGTTTCGGTATTGCCGTCCTGCTCGGCCGGCAGGCCGACGGCGATACCTGAGGCTTCCAATTGACTGTGGGGGTAGTTCTGGTTGAGAAATTTGAAGGTTTGGGGGTCGGCCAGGGTAATAGCATTACCCGGTCCGGGGGGGGCGATGCCCCAGCCATCCATAATGCAGAGAATAACGCGTTTGGCAGGCATGGTTTAAATATAACACCTGCCGGCTTATGATAGACATTCACCTCCAACTTGCTATGATATAGGCTACTTTTGATATATGAAGTCTTACATTGAAAAACATCGATCACATTCCAGAGAGGTGGTGACTAGAGCCTTGGCGCGGCAGGTGGGAATCGAGATGGCTGATCTCAAATCTCCAGAAACAATGCCACAGCTGATAAACGCAACATCTTTCTT
>DATDRC010000009.1:0-7718 GCA_035291985.1 Patescibacteria group bacterium | reverse complement strand
GATGGCTCAAGCAGAGGAAAAAATTAAGGAGGTGCGGTCCGGGGATGGAAAGGCAAGACTGATTAGGGTGACTAAGGAATTAACCGGGGGCGAGGTTAATTACAGCCTTAAGGTGATTAGTGGAGGGACCGAACGGGAGTTATTTTCAAAAGTGGTGGGCCCGGGGGCCTCGGTCGACATACCCTTTAACAGTTGGTCGCCGGACAACAAACAATTTTTCCTTCAGGAAAATGATGGCCAGGGAGTGCATTATCTGGTCTATAGGGAGGATGGGGGGAAATACAGAGACGGACAAGAATATTTGAACATTAACGAGGATTGGGTGAAAAGTAAAAATAACTATACCATTAAGGAGGTGACGGGCTGGGAAGGAAATGATCTTTTGAGAGTGAATACCAGCAATGCGGATGGATCAAGGGGACCTTCTTTTTGGTTGGTGATTAGTACGCGAAAGTTTCTACAGCTTAGGGGATAAGGGGGGTGATCTTGAGGCTGGTTTTGTTTACCTCATACCAGTTGAAGGAGGCGGTGTGGCCATCCTTGACTTCGTAGACGTGAATTAAATAGGAATTCGTTTCCCTGTCTTCATGGTCGATGACGACCTGACCGGAGGGGACAGAACGAAGATATTCTTGGACTTCCGGCAAGGCGGAAACGGCAGTGGTGGCTTTGGCCTTGAGGTTTTTGTTTTCGAGCGAGAAGGCGAGAACGGCGGCGATAACCAGGGTCAGCAGGGTGGCAAGCAGAAGTTTAATTTTGGGCGGAGCTGATTTTAGATGGAGCCTTTTTTCTTTATTGATGAGTAATAGACCAACGACGTTACCTGTGAGGACCAAAAAGGCGGCGGCAATAGCGGCGAGATTGGCCAAATTGCCGACGGGCCGGTTGAGCCGGGCCATAGTAATAAAGAGGACAAGGGTGTTGATGATGTTTAAGAACACCACTGCTGGGGAAGGCTTTTTCAGGAGAAGAAAGAGCTGGAGAAGCGAGATGGCTAGAAAGAGGAGAAGGATTTGCCAACTGAAGGAAGCGAGAATGATCTGGGCTATTAGGAGAAAAAGAAAAATGTTCTTCAGGCCGGTCTTGGTTTTTTTGTCTTGTTTTTCAGCAAGTTCAAGGACAAAGGGAGAAATTATTAAAACGGCGATGAGAATAAATGTGTACGTGCCCACTGTGCTATTTGAACTTGAAGGAATTCAGAGCCGATTGGATCTGCCCCGCGTTTTTGCTCCAAGCGGAGTCGGTGGCGTAGCCCTTGACCAGGAAGCTAATGCCGTCTTTGAAAAAGAGGTAGTCGAGTTCGTGGAGGGTAATTTCCTGTCCGTCCACCTTGGTTTTGAATTTGAATTCGAGGCGGTTGTTTGAGGAGTTAATGAGTTGGTAGCCGGCAACACTTTTGCCGGAGGCTTTGTACTGGTTATAAAAGTCATCAAGACTTTCGTAACCACCGGTGGCCCGGACAATGATGACGGCATTGGTGGTGACTTCGCCCCCCTTGACCTTTTCGATGTCAACCTCTTCCGATTCGAAGCGAGCCAGCTGGCTGCCGGAAATACCCAGAGCCGACCAGCCGGGGGGAGCGTTGACGGTGAAGGAGGGAACGCCGGCTTTGGCGGCTTCGCCCTCGGGTTTGTAGGTATAGGGGCCGATTTGAGGAGTGCCTTTGCCTCGGGGGGTGGGGGTAGTCTTTTTGGTTGGTTCTTGCTGCCATTGGCCGAGCGGTTGGGGGAGATTTGAGGGAGAAGGTGCGGCGAGGAATTTTTTAATTCCGGAGGTCATGTTTTCCCAAAAACCAGTTTGAGCGCCGAAGTAGGCGCCGACGATAACTAAAGGGATAACAAAAAAGAGGGGGATAAAGATAATGCCTTTATTAGTTGGAGCGGTTTTTTTCATAGCTTAAGTATCGAGATTGTGGATCTGGTTGTCAATTTGGGTTGAAGTTAATCGTGTTGATGCTTTTTTCAATTAGCCCAACAAATTCCGGCCAGGCCCACTCATTGGTATAAGCGGCGATGTCGATAAAATAGCCGTTTTTGACGGTGAAGATATCGACGTGATGGATGAGTAGACCGGCCTCACCGAGTATCTGTTTTATATTTTGGCTATCGTTTTCGAGGCGGGTAGTGTATTCGAGAAGATGGGCGGGGAAACCCTTGATGGTGATTGATTTGTCGGCGAGAAATGTGTGGTTGACGGCAAGCGCGCCGATTTCTTTCCGGGCCCGGGCGACTTCGCCGGCGAGATCGAGTCTGGTCGGAGCAACTCCGGCAGAAATGATGGCGCGGTAGTTAATACCTTTGGTGCTTTTGTCGGGGGAAAAAGAAAGAAGCCGTTCTTTGTCTTTGACGCCAAGGTCGCGATACCAGCCGTCGGGGAGTTTCAGTGAAAAAGAGGGTTCTTTTTGGTTAATGACATCTTCGTAGACAAACAGATTGGAGGCCACCCTTGGTCCGGTTGATGCTTTTGGCTTGTTTAATTTCAGAAAGTAAAATGAGGCAATCAGAACGGCGGCGGCGATAAACAAAAGGAGGAGAAGACGGCGGGGCATTAGAAGTTATTTTATAACAAACAAACTTGACAGCGATGAGCCATTTATGGTGTGATGAAAGAACGGAATGGTAAAACGGATATTAAGAGCGGGATTGGGGGTAATTTTCTTTTTTGTTTTCTTGGTTTTTCTTTTGGTGGGAGCATTGAAGTTTAGGATACTCTCGCCGGTTTTTTGGAAAGCGGCTCTGGATAAGGGAGGGGTTTATCAACAATTGCAGGATCAAATAGCGGGGTCGCTGTCGCAGTCGCGGGAGTCGGTGGAAAAGCAAGGGGGCCCGGCGGGGATGTCGAAAGAGATGTTGAGATTGTTATATCTTGACAAGGAGTTAACGGCGGACCGCTTCCGCGAGTTGGTGGAGACAAATTTGGATCGCCTGTTTGGTTATATGGATGGGAAGGACAAGAATCTGGTCTTGTTTTTACCAGTTAAGGAATGGAACCTGCCCGTGGCGGCGCTGGGTCAACCGGCTCTCTTGCAGTTGACGGGACAAACCCCGGTTGAGGATGTTTTACCGATTTTGGGTATTAAGCCGGAGCAGGTGAAGTCGACGATGGAAGGCTTGGGGCAGGTCAAGACTTTCTTGGGATATTTGACCGTAGTTTGGATAGTTCTGTTGTTGCTGGCGGTGGGCATCGGCGTGGGGCATTATTTCCTGGGGGTGGGAGTGGCCGATCGGATGAGTGGGACAGCTTGGCTGGTGATGATCTCCGGATTTGTAGCGAAGCTGATTGGAGTGGGAGCGGGAAATATTTTTGAGATGATTGCTGCCAATTCCAAACCGCCGCTGGAACCGTGGATAGCGGAATTGGGGAGAAGCTTGGTGGGCCAGTTCTTTAACCTGGGGGCGACGATCGGTTTGGTTGCCGGTATTGTCGGGCTGGCGACAATCGTGGCCGTAATTTACTTCACTAAGCAGGGAAAGATTCAGGAGGAAAAAGAAAAGATGAGTTTGAAGAAGAGAATTCTGGCCTTTAATTTGGGAGTCGTTTTGGGCTTTGTGGTCTTGGGAGCGGTAATCGTCGTGACGGTAGTATCTTTTGGCGGAAAAGTTGGTTTCAAGGCCGGGGGTGGGTCGGTGAGCATCGGTTCGCAAGCAAACGGGGGAGGTGGGACTGCTGAAAGCGGAAAAGAGGAGGCGCAACGGTTAGCGGATGAGGTATATAAGAGCGATAAGGGTTGGGAGATCCAATTTCCAACGGGTTGGGAAGTAGTAAAGGGTGAAAAAGCAGAAGGAGTAATCAAAAAACCGGTGAGCAGTGTCACCGACTGGGCATCTATAGAGGTGAGCTCGCTAGCGCAAGGTAAAGTGGCTGATTCGGGAAACTATTTGAAATTATTTAAAGAATCTCTGATTGCTGGGAAATCAGGATTAGAAAATGCAGTATTGGTGGAAGATCCGTATGAGGAGAGACAAGAGGAAACCGGGTTGACGAGGTTTGTATTTATTATTGATTTTGATGGGGTCATTGCCGAGAGAAGTATGCGGCAACGGTTTTACATGGTTGAATACCGGACCGAGAGCGGTGTCGGTTTCGTGATAAAAGCTAGGGTACCGGTAGAGTCGTGGGGTAAGTATGAGGCGGTGATCAAGGAGTCAATTGATACCTTTGGGGTGGGGAAATAAGCGGAAGGGGTGAGTTTTGAAGCTAATATAGCCTATAGACAAAATTAGACGGGTGGGTGTAAAATCGGTGCTTACAATGATCGAAAAAGGCGAACGGGCCAGGGTGGAATTGGATTCAGAAAAGCTGCGGATCAGCCTGAAGGATGCGTCCGGTCTCGATGTCGTGATTGAGCCAGATGGGCAGATGAGGCGGATAGAAACTACCTTGATGTATCAGGAAGTTGCTTTAACCGTTCGCTCGGACCTTGGGGGAAGGCTTTTGGCGGTGGAGTGTAGCTTGCGCCTGCACCCCCGGATTGGCCGTGACGGAGCCAGATGGGTGCGAATCGGTCTGGACGAAAGCGGTAAATTTGGGGGGAAGATTCTCGATTCGAGAGGAGAAGCAGTCCAAGAATTCTGCGGCGACTTGGATGACTACCCAAAGGGGACGGTTTTTTACCAGGAGAGATATCACTTGGGAAATCGCGCCGGCAACTATACTTGGGAGGCGGATCAGAGCGGTTTGCCTTTCGCAAATGGGGTAAAACTAACAAAGGAAGGTCCAAATCTAATGATTAGGGTGAATACGGAGAGGGGTAACTTTTTGGAAATCAAGCTGACGGGGCGGGGTTTGTTTTCCGAGGGTGAGACCTTGATAGATATGTTGACTGCCCTGACCGAGACGTCGCTTCGAAAAATAGTATTGGCCGACCTGGAGAGAATGTTTGAGGTGGAGACCGGTCAATCTGAGTGGGCGACTTTGGGAAATACGGGTGGCGAGGAGCGTCCCGAACCAGACCTTTCTGCTTTTGAAAGGGCGCTGGCGGACTAAACGGCGGGGAAATGGTACGATGGTTATAGTTAACAGTCAGTAAGAGTAATGCAAAATAAAAATGAGGGTTTGTTGGTGGCCATTTGTCTGTTTTTTGTGGTCTTTTTGGCACCTTTTAATCTGATGATGTCGCTGTTTTTGGCCCTGGCGCTGCTGTCTGGCTACCTGGCCTATCGGCTGATGGGGCGGAAAAAGGCGGCCCGAAAAACGGCAACGAAGAAGAGCGGCAGAAGGAGAAAGAGTAAACGGAAATAAACCGTTTGTGGGCGGCTGCGCCAGGTGGAATATTTCAAGCATTTGAAAACCGGCTGATGAGGTAGATGAAAAAGATGAGGAGGGGTTGGTGGAGTAGATAGACGATGAGAGAATGACGGCCGAGAAACAGCAGTGGGGAGAATAAGGGAGACGGCGGTCTAACCTGATGAGACAGGGGAATTTTTGGGGCGAGGGCAAATCCCAGAAGAACCAGACCAAACCAGGGGAAGAGGGGGTAGTAGTCAAAAGCGGGCAGGGCGGAAGACGGAAAGGGAGCGAGAAGGAAAATGAAAGCAGTGGCGAGAAGCAGAACCGATGACCGGATGAGGGAAAAAGGCAGAAGGAGCAGGAGGGAAATGGAGATCAGGTGAAGGATGCCAAATCGGACCGTCAAACTGGGATCGATGAGAAAAGTGACCAGAGAAACCAGGCTGGCGGCGAGGAAAATGAGGAGAGAGCGTTTGAGGTTATGGATAAAAAGTTGGTGGTGACGGGGATATTTTTTCCAGGACAAGAAAAAGGTAACCCCGACCAAAAAGAGAAAAACGGACGCGACGAAACGGGCGAAGATGATTAGGGGTGGAGAAAATGGGTTGAGGTCACCCCGGCCAAAAAAGTAAAGATCAAAGATGAGGTGGTAGACAATCATACCGACGATGGCTAAGCCGCGGATGAAATCTATTTGCCAGAGGCGTTGATGATGTTGGAGCTTACCCATTCTTATATAGTATAAGCAGGTGAAGATAACATCCGGCGCGTTTAGCGAGGGGCAGAGAATTCCAGAGCAATATACCTGTGATGGTGAAAATGTCAGTCCGTCACTATCGATTTCCGACATTCTGGATGGAACAGAAAGTCTGGTCTTAATTGTTGATGATATCGATGCGCCGGGAGGGGTGTTTGACCACTGGATCGTCTTTGATTTACCGGTAGTCTCGGAAATAAAAAGCGGGGAGGAACCGGGGATTAATGGCCGAAACAGTTTCGGTAAGACGGGCTATGGTGGCCCGTGCCCGCACCGGGGCGAACACCGGTATTACTTTCGCATCTTTGCCTTGGATAAAAAATTGGGTTTGATCGGCGGAATTAGCCGGAGAGAAGTAGAAGGAGCGATGAAGGGGCACGTTCTCGGCTCGGCAGAGTTGATGGGAAGATATGCGCGATAGTGCTATTATGGGTGTATGGCAAAAAGAAAAAAGAGGGTGGAGCAGGAGGCTGAAGTAGTAGTTGTTCCGGTCGAAAAAGCGGCTTATGTTGCCTATATGGCGGATCCGAGATGAGAGTGAAAAGGGTTATTTGTCAGATGAGGCAAAGGAAACCCTCCTTGGGTATGCCGCCCAACAGGCCGGAGATTTCGAGGACATGATTCTGGAGGAGGTTAGTCCGGACCAAGTTTATTTAAACTCCTTCCGCATGGAGACGGTGCCAGTCGCTTAGGAGGAACGGTGCTTGACAAGGGGTGTTCAAATAATGAATGATGGAAGTAGTATTAGTTCGCCCCGCAAACGGGGCAGGGCAGGGGACGTTGTTGTGTTTGACTACCGAGAGGGGGTGAATGATTGATGGCAAAGAAGAAAAATGACATGATGATGTATTCCTGTTGTGTCCAACCTTATGGTATCGTCCACGTTTTGGGCGGCGTTGGTTTGGGCTTCCTTTTGGTCGCCTACTTTGGATTAGCTAACTTGATGCTCTGGGGCTGGGTTCTGGTGGCGGTGGCCCTGGTGGGTCATTTGACTGGGAAAGCGAAGTGTTGTTAGAGACGGCGCCCGGGGGCTGGCCAGGTCGTCGCCTAAAAAGTGGGGTGGTAGTGGGCGATGACAAAACGGCTTTTGCCGGCGGCCTTTGAGCTGGATAGAGCTTGATCTGCTTGTTCCTTGATTTTCTTGGCCATATTCTCAGCCAGACTGATTTCCGGGGAGACGATGACGCATCCCAGACTAATTGTTTGGTCGATAAATTCTTCCGGTCTATTGGATCGATTGACTTTCCTTACCGCCTCGATATGTCTTTGGAGGATGTTTTTCAGGTCTTTTTCTTGCTCGTCTGGGTCTAGAGGAATAAGGAGCAGGAATTCGTCGCCGCTTAGTCTCCCCAGGGAGTCGGCCTTGCGGGTACCATCCTTGAGTCTTTCGGCAACTTTTCGGAGAACTTCGTCACCCTGTTCGTGGCCGTAATCAGTGTTTACTTTTCTAAAGTTGTCGACGTCGATGTAGACAGCGCAGAGTTTTATTTTTCCACGATTGGCACGGTCAATTTCTTGATCTAACGAGTCCAAAATTGCCCGCCGGCTTTTCAGGCCGGTTAGTTCGTCGGTGATGACAATCTCTCCCAACCGAGTATTTTCCGTTTCGAGTTCTTTTATCCGCTTCTCTAACTCGATGATACGCGGCACCTCTGGGGATAACGCCTGTTTGGTGGAGTCGATTTCCATACCGGGCTTAATTCTATCAGTCGGGGAGATAGATTTTGAATTC
>DATDRC010000008.1:0-4838 GCA_035291985.1 Patescibacteria group bacterium | reverse complement strand
TGACCAAAGTCTATCCGGCTCATATTTACGAACCAATCAGACAAGAGGTGGCCAATAGCTACCTGCGCCACGAATTAGCGAAATATTTACCTTCGGCAACGGGGGGCTGGCAGGGCGACATTGAAAAATGGTTTGATGGGTCGGCCGAATTATATCCAGTCCGTGACTACTGGAACGGGGTGCATGGAATAATGATGGGCTTTAAGCTGTATAATCAACTGCTGGCCTTTATTACCGCCGAAGACATAACCTGGAGCCGCGAAAAAATAAAGATTGCTGACCTCACCTATTCTGATTTTGGCGATTATGTTCCCCGGCGAATTGGAACGGAGCCGGTGATAGTGACGCAAAAAGAAGTCGATGGGGTGGATAAATTGGTAGTTTATGACGGCAATAACCGGGTCAATCAGGCAGTAAAACGGGGTGAGGCGACGATGGTGGCTTTTGTCGGTCGTTTTACAGACCAACGGCGACAGCCGGAAAATTATTGGCTGCCAACGAGCCTGTTAATGGAAGTGACTGAGTACGCCAAAAAGCCTTTTAATGACAAGGCACTCTATCAGTCTTTTGTGGCGGTGATCAAAAAGATGCTCGCTTATTCCGAAAGCGGCAAATATGAAATGAAAAATCGGGTCCTACCAAAAGAGAGTGAATTTAAAACAAAACTGCTGACCGATCTGGCGCTTTAACGTTTCGGACTTTGTTTCTTCTTCCGGGCCTTACCGGCCTGGCCGACCTTGCGGGTCTCCTTCATTCTGGGGTCGCGGGTCAATAGACCGGCAGCGCGCAGGGGTTTCTTGTAGGCTTCGGGGTTAATGACAACGAAGGCGCGGGCAATGGCGTGATTAAAAGCACCAATTTGGCCCATGACGCCGGAACCGGCAACCTTGACGGTGGCAGAATATTTACCTAAGGTGTCGGTGATGATAAAGGGACGGAGGTAATAAGCGGCGAGGTCGGCCCGGTTCCAGTAGGTCGAAATCGGTTTGTCGTTGACCACGATCTCTTGTTTACCTTCGAAGACACGAACCTTGGCGGTGGCGGAGCGGCGGCGGCCGATGGCCTGGACATATTTTTTGACCTTGGCGGTGGCGACGACAGTTTTCGGTTTGGTAACCGGTTTAACGGGGGTGGTGTTTTTCTTGGTGAGCTTTTGGGCCATGTTTTATTTGATGGTGCTAGAGGAAACTTGACTAAATTGGGCGGCATAAGGGTGTTTTTCGTCCTTGAAGACTTTCAGACGAGCCAGGCGGGGAGCCTGAAGTTTGTTTTTCGGAAGCATGCCTTTGACGGATTTCTCGATTACTTTACGGCAGTCTCTCGCCATCAGTTCACCGAGAGTTTCTTCACGAAAACCGCCCGGGAAACCGGAATGGCGGCGGTATTTCTTGTCGGCCAGTTTCTTGCCGGTAACCTTGATATCTTTGGCGTTGATGGCGACAACGTAGTCACCCATATCCAAGTTGGGGGTCTGATTGACTTTGGCTTTGCCCATCAAGAGAGCGGCAATTTGGGTACTGATGCGGCCGAGAGTCTGACCAGAAAGGTCAATGAGATGCCGGTTTCTCTTAATTTCTTTAGCGGAGATTGGGGTAGTCATGATTATTTTTTAGCGGTTTTAACTTTTTTCTCGGTGGTTTTGGTAGCTACCTTCTTGTCAACCTTGACCTTTTTTTCTTCCTTGACAACCGGAACGGGCAAGTCGGCCATGAGCTTGAGGGTGACCATGGTGACGGCGTCGCCACGACGAATCTTGTTCTTGGTCGAGGAGGTATAACCACTGACCCGATCCGGAAAAAGCGGGGCGATAACATCAACCAGGCGATTGGCCGAGGCGACGCTAGCCAAGTCGCGGGCTAAGAGGCGACGGGAAGCGACAGTACCAACTTTGGCGCGAGTAATCAGTTTGTCAAACAAGGGTTTCATCATCTTGGCCTTGGCCAGCGTGGTCGTCAGGTGGCCCAAATTAACCAGAGCATTGAGCTGGGTGCGGACGAGGGCCTTCCTTTGATTACGATTGCGGTTGAGCTTCATACATTAGGCCAGAGTGATGCCCTTGGCTTTGGCTTTTTTGATAACGAGTTCGGCCGATTTGGAACCTAGGTTTTTGACCTTCATCAAATCGTCTTTACCGGTACTGGCAATATCCGTCAGGGTTTTGTAGCCACCTTTCTTGAGCGCATTGGTGATCCGGGTGGGAAGATCAAGGTCCTCGATGGACTGATCGACTCCGGCTTTCAGGGCGGTGGCGCCACCGAGGGTCTGCTCCTCTTCGAAGGTAGGATTAAAAACCTGGATGTAGAAGTTGGCCAGGATTTTGGCGGCCTCGAGAACGGCCGTTTCCGGGTCAACGGTGCCATTGGTGATAACACTGAGGCGGACCTTTTCCAGGTCGGTGCGGCGACCAACGCGGGTCGCTTCGACGGTGTAATTCGCCCGAATGACGGGCGAGAAGGAGGCGTCTAAGGGAATGACACCGGCTTCAGTAGTCGCATTTTCCTCGGCGGGGACATAACCAACACCTTTTTTGACTTTGATTTCGGCGGAGAGTTTGCTTTTGCCGGCGGTCAGATGGGCCAAAACCTGATCGGGGTTAGCGACTCTAACTCCGGACGGCAGATCGAGATCGGCGGCGGTAACGGTTTTTTCGCCAGAGGCGGACAAGGTGACGGTTTCTTCCTCACCATCGATGGCAAAACGGACCTGCTTCAAGTTCAAAATGAATTGAAGGATGTCTTCCTGCAGACCATCGAGGGTGGAGAACTGATGGGTAACACCAGCGATCTTGACGGAAACGGCGGCGCCGCCGGCAAGGGAGCTAAGGAGAACGCGGCGGAGGGCGTTGCCGACAGTGTGGCCAAAATTAACTGGTAGCGGTTCGAGAACGATCTCAGCGTTATTGGGGATACCGGGCTTGGTAACGAGCTTGAAGTTGGGTTTAATCATGTTATTTGGTAATTAATAAATAATTTAGCGGGAATAGAACTCAATAATGAGGTTTTCTTTGATATCGGATGGCATTTCGTCGCGGCTGGGATAGCGTTCCATTTTGCCGATGACGTCTTTCCGGCTTAGCCAGCCGGGGAGCTTGCCTTCAACCTTGAGGGCCTCAATGACGAAGTTGATCTTGGCACCACGGGGGCTGACTGCAACAACCTGACCGGGTTTGACGGCGTAACTGGGGACGTCGATCTTCTGGCCATTGACGAGGACGTTACCATGGGAAACCAGCTGGCGGGCGAGTGACCGGCTGCCGGTTAAGCCCAGGCGGTAAACGAGGTTGTCGAGACGGGTTTCGAGAAGCTGCATCAGGACTTCACCGGTGTTTTGGGACGATTTGATGGATTCGTCGTAGTAGCGGTGGAGCTGGGTCTCGAGAACGCCATAGAAACGTTTGGCTTTTTGCTTCTCGCGAAGCTGAATACCAAAGCCGGAAAGACGGGGGCGACCCATTTTTTTGCCGTGCTGACCAGGAACCTGACCACCGCGTTTCTCGATCGGACACTTCGGAGAATAGCAACGGGCACCCTTCAAAAAGAGTTTGACGCCCTCGCGGCGGCAGAGTCGGCATTTAGCATCGGTGTATTTGGCCATATTATTTAGACGCGGCGCGGCTTCTTCGGCCGGCAGCCGTTGTGAGGAATCGGAGTCACATCGGCAATCAAATTAATATCGAGACCGGCATTTTTCAGAACGCGCATGGCGGCATCCCGGCCAGGACCGGGGCCTTTGACGTAGACGTCGAGAGAAGAGAGATTGGCGGCGCGGGCCTTTTTCAAACCTTCTTCAATAATGGTGGTGGCGGCGAAAGGGGTGGAACGGCGGGCGCCCTTGAAACCACAAGTACCGGCGGCGCTCCAACAGACGACGTTGCCATTCTCGTCGGTGAAGGAGACGTAGGTGGTGTTAAAGGTAGCCTTGACGTACATCTTGCCGTGGCCGTTTTTGAAAGTGATTTTGTTTTCTTTTTTTTGAGGCATATTGGACTAATTAGTCTTATTTGCTGGGAGTAGCTGCTGGGGTGGCGGGTCCTTCTATCTTTTCGCGGGCTTCTTTGGTCATGGCGCCGACGGTTTTCCGCTTGCCCTTGAGAGTCCGGGCATTGGTCCGGGTGCGCTGACCGCGGACGGGCAGCTTCATCGTATGGCGTAGGCCCCGATAGGACTGGATGCGTTTGAGAGTTTGAATGTTTTCGCGAACGATTTTCTTCAGCTCGCCTTCGACGGGAATAGTTTCGACTTCTTTTTGAAGGAGGTTGATCTGTTCCGGGTTAAGATTTTTGACTTTGATGGCGGGATCAATCCGGAGTTTGGTGAGGATTTTCTGACCGGTGAATTTACCAATGCCATAGACCCGGGTCAGGGCGATGTCGATTCTTTTTTCGTTTGGGAGGTCAATACCGGCAATGCGAGCCATATTTAGCCTTGTTTTTGCTTGTGACGGGGATTGGTGCAGATCACATAAACCGACCCGTGACGTTTAATAATTTTGCAATTTTTGCAACGTGGCTTGACTGAGCTTTGAACTCTCATATTTAGACTGATTTAGGGTAGAGGAAACGGGGAAAAACTTACTTCAGACGGAAGATGATCCGACCCTTGTTGTCATAAGGCGAAAGCTGGAGACGAACATTGTCGCCAGGCATCACCTTGATGTGGTAGAGCCGCATCTTGCCGCCCAAGTGGCCTAGTATTTCTCTGCCGTCTTCGAGTTTGACCCGGAACTGGGTGTTCGGGAGGGACTCGGTGACGACTCCGTTTGCCTCGGTCAATGGGTTATTGGCCATGTTTTAACAGTGCGAGGGTTATTTTACCAGGCACAGGGGGTAAAAATCAAGC
>DATDRC010000007.1:0-5237 GCA_035291985.1 Patescibacteria group bacterium | reverse complement strand
ACAATTATTTTCGGGGGCGGCAATAGTGATTGGGACCTGGTTGCTTCGAAAAAAGCCTTAGTTTTCTCGCTGCATCAGAATATTTTGCCAGTGAATCTGGGGATACTTTCTTTGGAGAAACAAATTAAGGCGCTGGGGCAGTAAATCTCGAATTCTTTGGATTTATTTAGACTCATTATCGGCTTCGCTTCGACTTGGCAAAGACTAACTTGACGACGTCATCCATGCTGGCAACGAAATGAAACTTCAGATCTTTTTGGACATTTTTGGGGATGTCAACCAGATTCTTTTCGTTATCCTGCGGCAGAATCACCTCTTTGATCCCGGCGCGGTGGGCGGCAATGATTTTCTCTTTCATACCCCCGATCTCCAGGGCGCGGCCGCGGAGGGTGACTTCACCGGTCATAGCCAGATCGCGGCGGGTGGGGCGTTTGCCAAAAGCGGAGATGATGGCGGTAGTAATGGCCAGACCAGCGGAAGGACCGTCCTTCGGAACAGCTCCTTCAGGGACGTGGATGTGAATATCGGAGCGATTGATGACTCTACTATCCAAGCCCAACTCTTTGGCGTGGGACTTGACGTAGGAGAAGGCGGCCCTGGCCGACTCTTTCATGACACTGCCGAGCTGGCCGGTGAGAGTAATGTTGCCTTTGCCCGGCATGGTGACGACTTCGATGAAGAGAATATCACCGCCGGCTTGGGTGTAAGCCAGACCGGTGGCGATACCGACCTGATCGGATTTTTCAGCCAGGGTATGGGTAAAACGCTTCGGTCCAAGGGCGCCGCTTAATTCTTTGGGACTGACGACAAACTTTTTGAAGCGCTTATTTTTGGCTTTCTTCATGGCCGCTTTTCTCATGACGGTAGCGATAAGGCGGTCGAGATTACGAACACCGGCCTCACGGGTATAGTGTTTGATGATATCCTTCAAGATAGCGGCGTTGATGACGACATCGTCTTTGGTGAGGGCATTATTGATGAGCTCCTTTTCAAGGAGATAGCGCTCCCCAATTTTCAGTTTTTCAGCCTCGGTATAACCGGAGAACTCGATGACCTCAAGACGGTCGCGAAGAGCCGGCGGAACAGTGTCGAGAACATTGGCGGTGGTAATGAAAACAACTTTGGACAGATCGAAGGGAATATCCAAGTAGTAATCCTGGAAGGTGGCGTTTTGCTCCGGATCGAGGACCTCCAGAAGGGCCGAGCTGGGGTCGCCCCGGAAGTCGTTGCCGACTTTGTCAATCTCGTCCAACATAAAGACGGGGTTATTGGCGCCGGAGTCTTTGATTAATTGAATTATCCGGCCGGGCATGGCTCCGACATAGGTCCGGCGGTGGCCGCGGATTTCGGCTTCATCACGCATACCGCCAAGCGACATCTTGATGAACTTTCGCCCCAGAGCGTGGGCGATGGATTTGCCAACCGAGGTCTTGCCAACACCCGGAGGGCCGACAAAACAAAGAATGGTGGGGATGGATTTACCGTCAGACTTCTTTTGGGCTGACTTTAATTTCAAAACGGCAATGTATTCGAGAATGCGTTCCTTGACCTTTTCCAAACCATAATGGTCCTGGTTAAGAATCTTCTCGGCATGGGTGAGGTTCAAATTGCTCTCGTCAGACTTACCCCAGGGAAGCTCAACGATGGTTTCGATCCAGCTTCTAATGTAGCCGGTTTCGGGGTGGTGGATAGAGAGCTTGGCCAGGCGTTCAACTTCCTTGTTGGTCTTGTCCAAAACCATTTCGGGAAGGTTCGCCGCTTTGACCTTCTCACGCAGTTCCTTGATATCGGTATCTTCTTCCAGTTCGCCCAGTTCCTTTTGGATGGTACGCATGCGTTCGCGCAGGACGGTCTCCTGCATGTTCTTGTCAAACTTCCTTTGAGTTTTGTCGAAAATTTTCCTCTCGATTTGGAGAATCTTCACCTCTTCAGAAAGACACTCGCTGATCCTGATCAGCCTTTTTTTGAGATCGACTTCTTCGAGAAGCGCTTGTTTTTCACTATTTTTGACGTTCAGAACCGAGGCGATCTGGTGACCGATCTCCACCGGATTGGCGGTGCTGATGAGCTTCATGAAGGTGGGGACCTCGATGTTGTTTTTGCCCAGGTTGATCGCCTTCTTGATCTCGTTGCTGACATGATTGATGAGGGCGGTCAGTTCTTGATTTTCTTCGACGATGTCGGGGAGGGTGGAAACGGCGGCCAAAAGGCGGCCGGCTTGAATTTCGATCTGGTGGATCTTGACCCGCTTACCGCCTTTGACGATGGCGTGGAGCTCATCGTTGACCGGCAGGGTTTTGATGATTTGGCAAATGGTGCCGACCGAGTAGAGATTTTCCGGTTTGGGGTCAGTGATCTTGTTGCTTTTTTGGGAAACGAAACAAACCTCGGAATTACTGGAAACGGCATCGGTGACACCATTAATCGAGGCGGGGCGGCCGAAGGTGAGGATCGCTTCGGTGTCGGGGAAAATGACACCCTCTTTGAGGGTAATGAGGGGCAAAATGCGGATGTTGCCTTCTGGTTTTTTGGGTGGTGTCAGGACAATAGCCATGGTTTTTGGTTCGGATATGCAAAAGTTGTGCTCAGCTCACCCCGCTAAGCGGGGAGTCCTTGCGCGCGACTTTTTGTCATACCCTGCACCATAGGTAATAACTTAGCAGATATGGTAGCTGATTGCTAACGAAAAAACAAGCTCTGGCCGAGAAGGAAGGTGACGACGATCACCAGAACGGTAAGAAGGAGAAAAAAGGTGAGGGAAAATTTGGTGGGCACGGATAAGCTAGTTAATTTTTAGTTGTTTTTCTGCGGTCCAGAGGTGATCGCGGTCAACCAGGGCATAGGCGCGGAAGTAGACGGTTCCCTTCTGATTAAATGTCAGATCAAGATCAAAGGTGTCGGGGAGCTGAAACAGTCCGCTGGTGTAGTCAAAGGTGAAATTGGCATAGTTAACCGCCTCGGGAGAGTCGCCTTTGAATAAAGCCGAGGGGGTGCTGTCGTAACTGTAGTAAATGCCGGTCTTGGCGGCAGAAAAAGACCCGGGGGCGTCGACCCGCCAAGTAAAGTGATTGGTCTGTCCGGCGGTGGCTTCGGTCGGGAATTCGGTTAATTCGATGGAAAATTGAGTCTGACGCGCTTCCCGCAGGCGCTTCTGGGCACTAGTATAGTTGTAGTAAATAAGAACCAAGAAGAAAAGAAAGCCGAGACTTAGGTAGGAGAAGAGGCGTTTGATCATAGTTTCTTTGAGTCTAAGTATATGGTGACCGGGCCGTCGAGAATAGTCTCGATCTGCATATATTCGCCAAAAAAGCCGGTTTGGACAGCGACGTCGGTCCTGAGTTTTTTCGCCAGCTCCTCATAAAGATCTTTGGCCAGTTGCGGATCAGCGGCGGTGATGAAACTGGGGCGGTTGCCGCCCGCAACATCTGCCAGGAGAGTAAATTGGGAAATGAGCAGGAGTTCGCCTTTGGCGGCGCTAATATCCAGATTCATTTTGCCATTTTCGTCGGCGAAAATCCGCAGCTTAAGCAGCTTGGCCGCAATTTTATTTAGGTCGGCCTCGGTATCATCGCGGCTGACTCCAAGGAGAACAATCATTCCGGATCCGATACTATTTTTCCGTTCCGGTTCGGTTTTGACGATAACAGTAGCTTGGCTGACTCGTTGGACCAGGGCAATCATAATCTCATTAGGTTGTTGCGGGCAAAGATACCAATCAAGTAGCCCAGCAAGGCGGCGGTAAGGGAGACAAGACTCATCTCGAGACCACTCCTGACCGGATTGATCTTGGCCATTTTTCCCTTGAGGTAGCCGATGCTAAAAAGAGAAGCGACAGAAAGGATAATCGCAGGGGCGATCGCTTTGATCGGCTCGATAAAGAAAAAGGGGGTGACGGAGATTACTCCACCAAGAACGTAAGAGGCTCCCATAAAAAATGAGTCGCGGACTGACTTGGTAATGAGGTGGCGCCGGTTTAGGAAACCTCTTTTCCCGGAAGCGAATTCAAGCTCCATTTGGGACTTGTTGGAAAGATAGGTGCCGGCGGTCATGGAGAGACTTTCAACGACGACAACAACGATGGCGGAAAGGACAACAACATAACGGCTATCGGTACCGGCAGCAATGCCGACGACCACGCCGAGGGTGGAAACGATACTATCTTCGAGACCAAAAATGGTCTCGCGATAAGGGAACTTAGTCATACTTTGATTCTAACATCGCGATGATCTTCAAGGACGGACCCTGAAGGTCTGGCGGTGTAGACGACGCCTTTGGTCTGGCCGTGTTTGGTAATAAAACCATTTTCGCGCAGCCTGGCCAGATCGTAATGGAGGGTCTTAGCGTTGACGGCACTAAAGCGACGACGGAGAAAATCGAAAGTGCAGTGCGGGTGATCACGAATAATTTCAAGAACTTCCCGGCGGCGAGGCAAGAGCGAGTCCTCGGGCAGTTCTTGTCGGTTTTGGTTTAATTTACCAAGATCTTTTTTTAACTGAAAAACAAGCGACTCCAGGAAAAATTCGATAAAGCCGGTACAATCGGCGGCTGGCTCGAGGTGGGCATAGTAAAGCGGGCGGTACTCGTCGATATACTCTTCGAAAGGGGCCAGGCCGCGGAAGCCATAGCCGCTTTTTTCCAACAGAAACGACGAGATCAGCCGACCGACCCGGCCATTACCATCGGCGAAGGGGTGGATCTTTTCGAAAATAAACTGAGCGAGGGCGGCAATAACGGCCGGATGGTCAGTCAATCCGCCGAGGTATTCGATATATTCATCCATCAGTGATGGCACCTCCATTGCGGGTGGAGCGAGATAGACGACCGCGCCCGACCGATTGAAAATGGCCCAGGGCTGACTGCGCCAGTTGCCGGCAGTGGCATTTCGCCTGAGGACGAGGCGGTGAAGACGACGGATGAGGCTTAGGGATAACTTTTGGGGCGCTTTGTCAGAATAGAGGTGCTGATAGGCTGACAATAAATTTTGACTTGCCTTTTTTGGCGAGGAGAGGGTGTCGGGGAAACCCTCGACGCGGGCGGAAAAGACGGCACTGCGAAGAAGCGATTGGCGGTGAAGGTTTAACTCGAGGTGGGGGTGGGATGGAGCAGCCTCAAAAACAAGTTTAATGGCTTCAAGCTCGATCAGAAGCTGGTTTGCCCTGGGGGTTATCCCCCACTGGTATTGATTCATCCTTAGATAATCTTAGAAGATATTGGAAAATATTGGAAGATATTAGAAA
>DATDRC010000006.1:0-2951 GCA_035291985.1 Patescibacteria group bacterium | reverse complement strand
TTGCGCCTCTTCAAAAAGCCGAACTTGAAGACGGCCGCCCTGCTCGGCCTCTCTTACGGCGGTCTCTTGGCTACCCACAATATTTCCACCTTGATTTTTTCGCCCCTCATCGGTCTTTTGGCCCTCGTTCTTTTAATCAGGGAAAAGGACAAGCCGGTCGTGGTCAAGTATGGCCTCATCGCTCTGGTTTGGGCCGTTCTCGCCGCCGGCTCGTTTTTTCTGCCCCTGGTTTTTGAAAAAGGCTATGCCCACACCGAATCGCTCATCCAGGGCTATTTCAATTATCTGGCCCACTTTGTCACCCTCAAGCAACTTTTCTTTACTACTTTCTGGGGCTACGGCTCCTCGGAAATCGGTCCCACCGACGACCTCTCCTTTTTCGTTGGTCCGATCCATATCCTTCTCTTTCTGGTCGCCGCCGTGGCCGTTGCCTACCGCTCTTTTCGCCGCCGGCTCGATCAAACCACCCTAGTTGTTTTGCTCGCCATCATCTTCACCCTGGCCTCTCTTTTTATGACCCACCAGAAATCCACCTTCCTCTGGCAGGTTCTGCCGCTCTCTTATCTCCAGTTTCCCTGGCGTTTCCTGGTCACGGCCAACTTTTTTTTGGCTCTTTCCGCCGGCTATATTTTTTACAAATTAGCCCCCGGTAAAATTCTCCCCTTAGCCATTTCCCTTATTACCTTGCTCTTTATGACCAACGTTTCCTTTTTCCGGCCGCGGGAATGGTTTGACCTGACCATTTGGGAAAAGTTTTCGGGCTACAGCTGGGACCGCCAGCTGACGATCAGCATTTTTGACTACCTGCCCGTTTCCGCCAAGTTTCCACCCACCTTTGCCGCCCCGCTCCTCCCTTATGGGGCCAAAACCAAAATTAGTATTCTCGATTTCACTCGCAGCTCTGACACTTTGCGTTTCACTACCAAAAGCCTGACTGCCGACGTCCTCATCCTGCCCCAGTTCGACTTTCCCGGTTGGCAAGTAAAGCTCGATGGTAAAAAAGTGAGCCATCGGCGCGCCTTTGATTTGGGCTTAATTGCCCTTGACCTGCCCGCCGGCGAACATCGCCTTGAGGCTTCTTTGAAAAAAACTCTTCCTCGTTTTGTTGGCGATCTGGCCACCTTGATCTTTGCCCCCCTGGCCCTCTATACCTTAATTTCAAAAAAACCCCATGGCCAGAAATAACTTCATTATCATTTTTCTCATCTCCCTGGTCTTTGGCTGGCAGCTGCTTCGGCCCGGGTTTTATACTATGCACGACGACCTCCAGGTGATGCGGCTTTATGAAATGGACCGCTGTTTCAAAGACGGTCAGTTGCCCTGCCGCTGGGCACCGGACATGGCCCAAAACTACGGCCAACCGCTCTTTAATTTCTATTCCGCCTTTCCTTACTACCTGGGTGAGCTAATCCACCTGCTCGGCTTTTCCTTTATCGACACCGTCAAACTCTTATTTTTCTTATCCCTATTCCTTTCCGGCGCCTTTACCTATCTTTTGGCCCGGCATTTCGTCAGCGAGAAAGCCGCTCTCGTCACCGCCATCGCCTATCTGGCTGTGCCCTATCACGCCGTCGATATCTTTGTCCGGGGCGCTCTCTCTGAAAGCTGGGGCTTGACCTTGGTACCGCTGGTCTTGTATTGCCTCTTCCGTCTTTCCCGAAAACCCGACGGGAAAAGCGGCATTCTTTTGTCTCTCTCCCTGGCCGCCCTGCTGACTACCCACAACCTGACCGTTTTGATCACTACCCCGTTTTTTATCGTCCTTGGTCTTTTTGCTTTATTTACCTCTCCGAAACGGCGTCAGTTTCTTCTCTATCTCTTGCCTTCCCTCCTTCTCGGAATTGGACTGTCCGCCTTTTTTCTCCTGCCGGTTCTTTTTGAAAAAAGCCTGATCCAGACCAATTTCCTTATCACTGATTACTTCGATTTCCGGGCCCACTTCGTCACCGTCAGCCAGCTCTTTAGCAAGCTTTCCTGGGGTTACGGTCCCTCCCGTTTCAATTCCTGGCAATACCCCGAAACTCTTTCTTTCTTTGTCGGCATCTTACCGCTTCTTGCTCTTATCTTCACCCCGGTCGCTTTGTACTTGAACCGAAAGGATAAAAGAACCCTTTCCTTTATTCTGATCATTTACGCTTTATGCCTTGGCGCCCTCTTTATGACCCATGCCCGCTCCGTCCTGATTTGGGAAAAACTACCCTTTTTATCCTATCTCCAGTTTCCCTGGCGTTTTCTCTCGATTGCCTCCCTAATGAGCTCGCTGCTGATTGGTTTTTTGGCCGAGGCCTTAATCATCAGGTTTAAGCGGGAAGATTTAATCGCCTGGTTGTTCATCGCCCTGCTATTTTTTGCCAATATCTCTTATTTCCGCTTTGAAAAGTATCTGCCGACTCTAACCGACAGTCAAAAACTTTCCGCTGCCGCTTATGACCAGCAGATCAAAGGCGCTCTGCTCGACTACCTGCCCGTTACGGCCAAAAAGATCCCCGAGAAAAAAGCCCCCGCTCTGCCGCTAACCAAAGAGGGGATCGTTACCCTGAACTATTTTGACCACCGCAGTAACTACTTTGCCAGCGAGTTTGATGTCGGCAGTGATGATGGCGCCATCGTCCAGTTTCCGGTCATGTTTTTTCCCGGCTGGGAAATCTACCAAAATCGCCGGGGAACTCCGATCGCGGTCGATATCGACAACGATTTCGGTCTGATCACCGTCAAATTAACCAAGGGTCACCATTTGCTCCAGGGCTTTTTTGAAAATACACTCATTAGAACAATTGGAAATCTGACAACTTTTTTCTCCGGTCTGGCCCTGCTTCTCTGGTTTATTTTTAGCAAGAGTTCAGCCGATGAAAACTAAACTCCTCGCCCTCATCGTCAGCCTGCTTCTGGTTCTGCCTACCTTCGCCTTTTTCCTCACTGACAAGATGTTTACCTTTCACGACGAGACCCAA
>DATDRC010000005.1:0-6905 GCA_035291985.1 Patescibacteria group bacterium | reverse complement strand
CCCCCGCCCCGGCTACGCCATCGACCCCACCCCGCCATCCGTTTATGCCGAGGTCAAAAAACTACCCCCCACTGCCGTCATTCTCGAACTCCCTATTCTCCTCTGGAACCAGCCCGGTCATGAAATCGAGTCCCTCCGTTCGCTTTATTCTCTCGACCACGGCCATCGTCGCCTCGGCGGCTACTCCGGTTTCGCCCCTCTGAACTGGATCGATCTGGTCGGCCAAATCAACACTTCGGGGACGGACCCTGAAGTCATCAATCGCCTCAAAAGCCTTGGCGTCACCCATATTGTCAAAAATAACCAGCTCCAGCCATTACAATAAAGCCATGCTTAGTCGACAGACGGACCAAATCACCAAGTTTGGTGGCTATCACAGCCTCGACTTAACCAACAAAATTTATCAAGTCAAGGCCCTTCGCCTCATCTCTACCCTCAACCTTCACCCCTCCTCCTCAATCCTTGAATTGGGCAGCGCCGATGACAGTTTCCTGCAACTGGTTTGCCGCCAGACGAACGGCCGGGGCCGGGGACTCGATATCACCCAAGGCGACGATCTGGAAAAGCCCTTCAAAATCAAATCCGCTGCCGTTGACCTCGTTCTCGCCCTCGAAATCATCGAGCACCTCTTTGACACCGATCAATTTTTGTCAGAAATCTACCGCGTCCTAAAGCCCGGCGGCTATCTTATCCTTTCTACCCCCAATCTTGCCTCACTGACCAACCGCCTGAAGCTCCTCGTTGGCGGCTATCCGCACTATCTTGAATATAGCCGCGCCGGTGCCGGCCACATCCATCTTTATACACCCGCCATTCTCACCTCCCAACTCCAAACCGCCGGGTTCAAAACCATTCGCCTAACCTCACCCAACTTTCTTTGCCCTTTTATTACTAAACCCTGGTTCCCCCAACTCTTTCGCGATTTCTGTATCTATCTTGGCGACCTCTTGCCCACTCTTGGCAGTCATCTAATCGTCGTCGCCTCGAAGCAAAGCGTAAATCCCGCGTGTTCCCGCGGGAAAAAAAAATGACCAAAATCTTAATTTTTCTGATCGGCCTCCTTATCCCTGCCAGCCAGCCCTGCCTTTCCGTCAAGAGGTCCGACCTCTTGACACTCCTCCGAGGTGAAACCGGAATTCAATGTCTTCAATCCCTGCCCGCCCTCGAACCGAAACTGAAATTCGCCAACTTCTTTCTCCGTTCAGCCGTAATCTCCAGCATCTTACCGCTGATCCCCGAAGTTACACCCCTCCTTCCCCACCTCGACTACCTTCTCGGGACAGAAAAACCCACCACCTATCTCATCCTCCTCCAAAACAATCACGAAATGCGCGCCAACGGTGGCTTCTTCGGCTCCTACGCCGTCGTTACTCTCGACAAGGGCCAAGCCGCCTTCCGTTTCCAGGATATCTACGTTCCCGACGGCGCCCTGGTCGGCCACGTCGACCCGCCCGCCCCCATCCAAACTGCTTTCAAGCAGGGTTGGTTTCGCCTGCGCGACGCCGACTGGGAGCCGGACTGGCCCACGACAGCGAAGACCATCCGCTGGTTTTTTGAAAAAGGTAAAGAAATCAACCCCGATGTTTTAGTCACCCTTAATCTGACCACGATCGAAAAAATCATGCGCCTCATTGGCGAGATCGACGTCCCTGAATACGGCTTCAAACTGACCGCGCAGAATCTCTACTCACTACTCCAAAACGAGGCCGAGATCGACTTTTTCCCCGGCTCGACCCAAAAAAAAGACGCCTTAACCGCTGTTGGCGCCGCCCTGACCAAAAAACTCTCCTTCCTCAAACCTGACCAATACCTCCAAATTAGTCACCTTCTCCTCGGAGAGCTAAACCACACCAACCTCCTCGTTAATAGTCTCAATCCCGTTGTCCAAGCCGCTCTTGAAGAAAAAAACTGGGCCGGTCAACTCAGCTTTACACCTGCCAGGTGTGTGAAGGATCACACCTGGCAGGTGTGTGATACCGTTCTTCTCATCGAAGCCAACCTCGGCGCCAACAAGGCCAACTGTTGCGTTGATAGAAAAACCGTCCACACCATCACCAAATCCAACACCGACATCTCCCACCTTATTAACCTCACTTTCACCAACAACTCGCCCCTGGAGAATCCTCTGCCGCCCCGTTTCTACGGCGGCAACTACATTTCCTATCTGCGTTACTACCTACCCGAAAACGCTAGAAACATCAGGCTGACCGCCCAGCCTACCTTACCCAAAACACTCTCCCAATACCCCACTCCGTTTGACGGCCTGGCCCAAAAAAACTTTGACCGCCGGTTTGCCTACGGCCTGACCGAAATTGGTTTCTTCCATCTGACCGCCGCCGGCACCAAGTCGGCCGTTCAGCTAAGCTACGATCTCCCCATGGACGAGGTTCCTCCTGGGACGGTAGCCGGTACTCCGGATTCCTCCCAGGTGGAACCGACCTACCAATTAAACCTCCTCAAACAAAACGGCCTCGAAAGCTCCCCCCAGGAAATTAATCTTTTCGGTAACCCAATCTCAACTGACCTCACGACTGATTTTTCAATCACTAACCCTTTTTCCGCCACAAACTAACCAGGCCCACACCGCCGGCCTTTGCTTCGTAAATTAACTCGTAGCTCTTTTCCAGTTTTTCTCGATTCGCCGCGACATCCGCCCGGCTCACGATCACATAGTCCTCATCTCCGCCAAAATCACCAAACTTTCCCTGGACCAAATCTGACCTCAAAGGCGGCATGACATACCGCGGCGTCACCAGGAGTGCCACTTTCGCCTTTTCCGTCGCTACTTTATTTAAATACTGTCCCACCTCCCGCTGTCCCTCGCCCCACCAACTGATTTCGTAGCCCCGCTCCACTGCTCCGGCCACCCCGCCAACCAACTCATTGTAGTAATCGAGATAATAGGGGTGGATCAATACCGTCAACCCCAAACCATAGCCCACAAGCGCTATCAGCAGATACTTCAAATGGCGTCGTCTGGTCAATAGCCAGTGCCAGCCAACCGCCGCCGTTACCGCTAACGGCGGGTAGATAAAATAGATGTAGCGTGTCCCGCCGCCTTCGATACCAAAAAAAGAGAAAACGGCCACCACCGACACCAACCACCAGAGCATCAACCAACCCTTCTCGCTTTTCTTTTTCACCATTGCCGCTCCCCCAAACACCAAACCAACTAACCAAAGCCCCGGTGTCGTCACCAAAAGCATCGCCGGGTAATAACCGGTCAGCCCGATCGGCCGGCCGCCGTTCTCCACTATCGACTCGATCAAATATCTGGGAAAGCTATGCCAGAGTAGCGGCCAGGTCAAGAAGCCAAAGAGTAAAGCCGCCGCCGGTAGCAGCGCTAACCGGGGTTCAAGCGACCGGTAGCGTATTAACCACCAACCAACCAGCAGAACGAAAATATAGACGTTGTTATAGCGCGTAAAAATTACTAGCCCGCAGGCCAAGCCAACGACCACATACGGCCAGAGCTTTTTTGACCTCGTCATCAACCGGTCAAATAGAATCACCGTCCAGACCACTAACCCTACCGTAATTGACTCATACGTCAGTTGCTTGCCCATCGCCAAGAACCGCGGTGTGAAGAGCAAAATCGCCGGCGCCAAAAGCGCCCAGCCATCCGCTAGAAACCAGGTCGCCATCACAAATACCCCGGCCAAAGCCAGACTATTAAATACCGCCGATACCAGCCGAATTAGGGTCCAATCATAATCCACCGCGTACCAGACATTTCTAATCATCGTCGGAATATATTTATTTCGGGAAAGCACGATCCTTTCATCGACGTTAAAATCTTGTCGCATCTTCGTTTGATCACCCGTGGTACTTAAACGGATCGCCTGGCCGGGCAGAAAAAGACCGTAAATATACTTTGCCACCATCGGGTGCTCAATGCCCAAGCGCCAACTCTTTTCCGAAAAATCGCCCGCCGCCCAGCGCCCCCAAGCCACAAAACCCAAATCGACCTTAAACTGTTCATCCCAAGTCCGCCCCGCCTCATTAATCATGAAGGCATGAAACACCAGCGAAAAGAAAAACACCGCCACCGCCAGCCAAAGTCGTTTCCCCTCCATCCTCCTATCTTACCCCTCTTTGAGGGAAGCCAAAAATTCTTTGTTGTTCTTTGTTTTTGTCAGCCGCTCGACAATCACTTCCGTTCGTTCGCCATCATTGAGCATATCCAGCATCCGCCGCATCAGGATAATGCTTTGGTACTCGGTCGAATCAAACAACAGATCCTCGCGCCGCGTGCCGGAGCGCATCACGTCCACCGCCGGATAGACCCGTCTCTCGGCCAGTTTCCGGTCCAAATGGAGCTCCATGTTGCCCGTCCCCTTGAACTCCTCGTAAATCAGCTCATCCATCCGCGAACCGGTATCGACCAGAGCCGTCCCGATTATGGTCAGCGAACCGCCGCCTTCGATCTTTCTGGCGGCACCGAAAAACCGCTTCGGGGGGTACAAAGCCGCCGGGTCAAATCCGCCCGACAGCGTCCGTCCGGAAGTGGGGATGGCCAGGTTGTAGGCGCGGGCCAAGCGGGTGACCGAGTCCAGCAGAATGACCACGTCATGGCCAAGCTCGACTAATCTTTTGGCTCTTTCCAGAGCAATTTCGGAAACCACGGTCTGGTCTTCCGCCTTTTCGTCGAAGTTACTGGCCGCGACTTCACCCGGCATCTTCGAATTCTTGGTGATCGCCGCAATGTGCCTCGCTATATCGGTCACCTCTTCCGGCCGCTCACCCACCAAAACCGCCATGATATGAATCTCGGGGTAGTTGGCCGCAATTCCGGCGGCAATATCTTTGAGCACCGTCGTCTTACCCGCTTTCGGGGGCGAGACGATCAAACCGCGCTGTCCCCGGCCTATCGGCGCCACCAAATCAATTAGCCGGTTGGCCAGCGGCTCCTTGCCCATCTCCAACTTAATTTTTTCAAAAGGATAGATCGGCGTCCCCCGCTCAAATTTCGGCCGGCCCAGCATTTCCTTGGGATCGACACCATTGACTTTATCAAGTAAAACAAAGCTCCAGTAACGGTCATTCTCCCGCGGCTTTCTCGCCTTGCCCGTTAAATAGTCCCCGAAACGCAGCGAGTAACTGCGAACTACACTCCCCATCAGATAGACGTCCAGGTCCGAGGGCTTGAATCCGGGCCGCACCACCCCGTGACCATCGCCGCCGGCAATCTCCAAAATTCCGCCAAAATCCTCGACCGGCATCGGCTCAGCGGGTTCAACCGGACGAATCACTGGCCGTGCCGACCCGCCTGCAACAGCTGTGCTGTAAGCACTGCGGGCAGGAGCCATAGGCATAATCCGGGCCGGACGGCCGTCAATCATTTTTACGTAAGGGGCACCTGTAGAAATCGCCATCGCTAAATTTTTTTAAAACAAAACTAAACTATTGGAAAATCAGTAACATCATCTTAGAACCTTGTCTTAAGACTGTCAAGGGTGAAACGCGTAAGGCGTTCTGAAGCGCAGATGACAAGCGCTCCCCGCGAAACCCATTTCACCTTCGACACCCTCAAAGTGATGCACAATATATCACATTCCACCCCATAATGTCAAATGGGACGAATCACCTTAAATCCCGCCCGTTCAAAATGCTTATCATAGGTAGCCGCAGAATCAAGCTTTAGCCTTTTCATCACCGCAAAGCTGACGCAGTCCGTAAACGAAAGTCCGCTCCAGTCGTGACCGCTAAAAAATGACCAGGCGTTTCTTTCATCCAAAACAGTCACCCGCTCTAATTTTATTTTCTTGCTTCCGGCAATGACCTTTTTCAGAGCTACGGCAGTTTTCAAACCCGCCCTTACCCGCAACAGCGTAAAAGCCTCGTCTAAGATGAAGTTTGAAGTAACCAAAGAAACATCTCTCCGGCGAAGCTGTCGCCATATCTTAACCGCCCCACCGTGAAATTCATCGGCACTATCCAAAATAGCTTTAAACATGGCCGTATCAATAAATACAGCCAGATCAGTGACCATAAATGGCTTGATCGTCTTTTGACCAAGTTATTTTATTTTTTGGCTTGAATTTAACGGCCAATTTAGGCAAATCCCAAATAGGATCATGATCATTGCCAAGATGTGGCTTTAACTGGACATCTTTGTTAAGGCGGGCTACAGCAACCTTGAGATATTCGTTAACGCTAACCCCAAGCTCTGCCGCTAAAATCTTCACCATCTCGTAGGTATTTTCATCAACCCGAAAATTGGTTATCACCGTCTTCATATAGTATGAATCATACTATCGTTATTACCATTCTGTCAAGGCACCCCGAAAAGCCCTATACTCTAATTGTGTCCAAACGCTCCTACCTCTATCTCGGTATTTCCCTCTGGGTTTTAACCGTCGTTTTCGTCGCCGCCCCCATCTGGCCTTACGTCTTCTACCGCCTCTCTCCGGGCACCTCCGAGGTTCTGGCCAGTACTATCGGCAATACCGTAAAAGTTTCTCCTGGGACGGTAGTCCAAGCGAACCGGTTGAGCGCGGTGCCGATTCCCAAATCGGCCCAAGCGAACCGGTTGAGCGCGGTGCCGATTCCCAAATCGGCCCAAAGAGATTCCTCCCCGGTGAAACCGGCGTTACCTCTCCCCCTCTTTGACCCCTCCCTCCCCAAGGAAAACGGCCTGTTAATTGAAAAAATCGGCGTCCGGGGTGAGATCCACGAAGGCGACAACTGGGCCGAAATCTTAAAGACGGGTGTCTGGCGCGTCCCCGACTTTGGCACCCCGGAGGATGATGCTCTGCCCATCATTCTCGCCGCCCACCGTTTCGGCTATGTTACCTGGACCAATTCCTTCAGGACCCTCAATTCCTTCTATAGTCTACCCAAACTCAAGGTTGGCGACCGGGTCGAGATCGTTTGGAACCAAAGAAAATATGTTTACGAAATCT
>DATDRC010000004.1:0-7603 GCA_035291985.1 Patescibacteria group bacterium | reverse complement strand
CATCTCTCAAACCCATATCTGGCTGTCGGAATTTTCCCAGGCCCGCCTACCCAAAGTCAACCTGACGACTATCATCTGTGCCCCCTTTACCAATCTGGCCGAGGTCAACCGGCTCATCAACCAGGAAAATCTCCCTCTCCAAGTCGGAGCCCAGAATGTCAGCGCCGAAACGGAAGGCAAGCACACCGGTGAAGTTACCGCCCGGATGCTCTCAGAGTTAACCCGCTATTGTCTCGTCGGCCATTCGGAACGTCGCCGCGAGTTTTCTGAAACCAGCGCCCTGGTTGCCCAAAAGGTCAAGCGTCTCCTTGAAGAGTCTCTGGTCCCCATTGTCTGTGTCGACCAACCCTACCTCGACGACCAAATCCGGGAACTGCTTGCTCTCCAACTCCCCCTCACCACCTGCATTTTTGCCTACGAACCGGTTTCCGCTATCGGTAGCGGCCAGGCCCAAGACGCCAGTCAGGCGGAAGTCGTCGCCGGCAAGATATCTTTCCTGACCGAAAGCCAATGTCCGATTCTTTATGGCGGTTCAGTCACGCCCGAAAACGTTGGTTCTTACCTGGCCAAACAGCACCTCGATGGCGTCTTGGTGGGCACCGATAGCCTGACCGTCCCCGCTTTTGTTAAACTAATGCAAGCCTTTGTATGAAAACAAAACTTATCCGTCTCCGCCGCTTTCTTTTTGGGCTAACCAGCCTCTTTTTTCGCCACCTCATTTTGCTTGCTTTCCTAATTATCACCGGCCTGGTGATTCTCCTTGGGTTCAAAACCAAAGATTTTTTACAAGAAGCCGGTTTGGCTAACATCAGCCTCTTTACCTTTTTCAAAAACCCCCAGACCGTTCTGGATAGTACCAATAACCGGACCAATTTCCTCATCCTGGGCATCCGGGGCGAAGGCGCCGACTCACCCGATCTGACCGATACCCTGCTTGTCCTTTCCTATTCCTATTCCGACCAGCAAGCCACCCTCATTTCCGTTCCCCGCGACCTTTGGGTTAGCTCCCTGAAGACGAAGATCAACTCCGTTTATCATTACGGCCAATTCAGGGAACCGAATGGCGGTGGTATTCTGCTCGCCCAAAGCGCCATCTTGGAAACCCTGGGTCTGCCTATTCACTACACCGCGGTCATCGACTTTTCCCTCTTTCAAAAAGCCATTGATCGGATGGGCGGCGTTGATGTCGAGGTGGTTACCGGCTTCACCGATCGGGAATTCCCGATTCCCGGTCTGGAAAATGCCCTGCCCGAGTCTAGTCGCTATGAGACGATCACTTTCTCGCCCGGCCGACAGCACCTGACTGGCGCTACCGCCCTCAAATTTGTCCGTTCCCGCCACGCCGAAGGTGACGAGGGCACCGATATCGCCCGTGACCGCCGCCAACAGCAGGTCGTTGCCGCTCTCATTCAAAAACTAAAAGCTCCCGCCTTCTTTCTCTCCCGCCGCAACCTGATTTCGTTCTATGGCTTAATCCGGGAAAATCTCGACACTAACCTTGATGAGCGGCTCTATCCCGCCCTGGTTAGAATTGGTCTCGATTCATATCGCCATCCACCCAAAAGAATTGTCCTCTCCTACGAACCGGACGAGTCCGGCGTCGCCATTCTGGAAAATCCGCCCGCCTCACCTCTTTATCTCAACCAATGGGTCCTCATCGCCCGCGACAACAATTGGCCCGCCCTGGCCCAATACCTCAAAAACAAACTTGACCGGCGTTAACCCTGTCATTGCGAGCGGTAGCGCGGCAATCCATATAGATTGCTTCACTTCGTTCGCAATGACAATTTTATTAAATAGGCGGACTTTCCAACCAAAACCACTTCACCTAGAGATCTGATTTTTCTTTCGTCAATTTTATACTTCTCTTTCTCGCGGGCTGAAACCACCACCCAGCCGAGATTATATTTTTTGATAATTTCGTTTCTCTCTGCATCTGACACTGTTTCGTAAAAGCGTTTGACCTCTTCATCGCGCTTCCCAACTGCCTCATAGCCGCCCCGCCACAACCACTCATGGACCCGCCAGCCAACGACCGTCGCTGTTCCGCTAAAGGCCGAAATAAAATCCGTCTCCGTATATGAATCTCCTACCGCCTCAATCATATTCTTGCCATCACGGTTTTTATCCAAATAGTTGATTATCGCCACTTCATCAGGAAATCGCCGATAAAGGAATGAAAAACCGTCCAGTCCCCGGTAAGACCCAAAGCCGCCGTAATAGGAGCTAAAAGCCAAGTAGGGGAAAATCAGCAAACCTCCAAATAACAAGAACAGGCCACCAGTTACCATCGCGCTTAATACTTTATTCCTAATATTCGATACTTTTCCGGCCAGCCAGCCGAACAACAGCCCCATCATAATAAAGGCTTGATAAGTAAACTTAAACATCGTATTGGCCCGCGGATGACTCGGGTAAATGTCTCTGACATAAATAAATTCCGGTAGCAGTATCAAGCTGATGGCCGAAAGCCCCAAAGTCAGCACCAGCCAGTTTTTATTTTTGCCCGCGACCGCCACCGTTAGTGCCGCCACCGTCACCCCCATATGGATCGCCCAAAGTACCGCCAACTGCCACAGAGGCGTTCTTTCACCGACCGCCGCCAGGCCGTCCGATATCGATTTGAAACCAATCAGCCAAGGCAGGGCAGTGATTACCGCGCCCACCCCGATTACCATCAGCGTCGCCATAATCTTTCTGACTTTAAGTTGGCCGGACAGGAAGCAGAGGGCCAATAACATAACTACAAGGAGCCCATAAATCGCACTGTCCCAGGTATTGGTCATTGCCATCACCCCCAATAAAATCCCCAAGCCAATTTCTGTTAACCGCCTTCTTTCTTTTTGCCAGGCGATAAGCAGGAGAATAAAAATCAAAACCATCGGTAAGCTTAAAACGTGCCCATGCAGGTCGCTGACGACGAAACTATAGCCGGGGAACTCGTGGATCGTGTTGTGAATAAAACGGGTCGCGTCGGCATACCAGTATCCCGTTAAAGTACCTTTCGTTAGGAAATACCATATGGTCTGCGAGTTTCCACCCAAGGTCACCAACGCCGCCCCCACTAACCCGGCCATAGTCGTTTTTGGCCGGGATAATTCTTTTTCGGCGAAAAGGTTAACCACCACGCTAAAGGCCAGACTCAGAGTGCTTGCCAAAATAAAGGCCAGCATCAGGTTATAGCCGACTCCGGCGCCGACTCCCCAGATGCGAATCAGGACACCCGCCCAAAACTGGCCGAAAGAATAGTAGTTGATGGCCCCCCCCGCCCACCACATATCATTGGCCGGCAGGGTGGGAGATGCGAGATAGCTTTTGATAAAGCCAAAGTCCATAAATTTTTCCAGTCCCAAAATGTCCGGCTGGTAGCCGCGGACGATGGCGTAAATGACCAGCCCGGCCGCAAAAAGGATTTCTTCGACCAGAACAAAACCCCCGATTTTCCGCAGTATTTTGAAAGCCGGTTTGATCTCCTTTCCGAGCACCTTCCAGGTTAAAAAAACTATCACCAGTAGGGTCGTCGCTATCCCAAAGTCATTGTTAACCGGCAGTTTCAGGTGACCGAGAAACCAAATAATAAGGGCAGTTGTCAAACTAACAGCGACTCGACCGCTGGCCCAACCATAATCTGCTAATTTCTTCCCAAATTTGAAAAGCCACGGCCAGGCAATCAGCTGCAGACCGAAGGAAATTAGATAAACCTGAAAAATTATCACCAGATCGCTAGTCATTTTTGATTAAATTTGCCGCCTGCTGTCCCAGCTCGACCGCGTAGTTGGTGCCCCTGTCCCAGGGGTAGACCTGACTCATGTTAGCGATAAAAAGGCCGGGGAGTGCCGTTCTTATTCCCGGCAATTTCTGACTGTAATTAACCGGGAAAACCGGTTGAGCAAATGGCGCCTCGAAACACCAGCTTCTTTTTACCCAGGCTGGCTTAAAGGCCGGATTAATCTTCGTTAAGAATGGCAGAAAGAGCTTCAGCAGTTTTTCTTCCGCTAATTTTAATCTTTTGTCCCCGTCAGCCAAGTAGTTGCCCAGGTAGACAATCGTCTTTCCGCCGTAGTGACTTTTGTCGACAAAGTTGGTCTGTTCCACCGCTACCAGGAACGGCCAGTCTTTTTCCAGGATATTCAGCCAATAGCCCTTCATCAGGCTCTGGTCCAGTTCGAGCACCAGCGTTTGCGCCCACAAGTAATCTATTTTGGGTATTTCCGCCACCTTTTCTCCAATTAGCTTTTCGGCCGAAACTGCCGGCGTCGTTATCAGCACCTTGTCAAACTTCTCATTATTGACCCACCATGCCCCGCTCTTTTCTTGCTTGACCGTCTTAACTATTATTCCCGGTTTTATTTTCCCTCCCCGCTTCTTAATGTATTCACCCATCTTATCCGCCAAAGCCTGAAATCCCCCCGGGAAATAACCCAAAGCCTGCGTCCTCTTATAAACTCTGGCCCAAAACCAGGCCATGTTCACCTCCCGCAAATAGGGACCAAACTTCGCCGCCAGCAGTGGTTTCCAGACCTTCTCATACCCTTCCTCGCCCACCAGCCCGGGCAAGAAGTCTTCTACCCGCCACCTTTCCAGAAACAAGCCGTTTCTAACTAATTTTAGAATCAATAGACCCAAGCCCATCCGCAGTCGGGAAAAAAGTGATATGTCAGAAAACATCAACAACGAGAGCGGGGAGTCGAGTTGCTTTTGTTCGCCGTTAATTAGGGAGTTTGTTTTTGGCGTTTGGAAAAAAGCGGGTAGTCCTACTTTGGCCGCCAAATCACTTACCGCTTTGTCATTGGCAAAAATGTGATGGTAAAAACGCTCCAGGCTCCAGTCCCAATCGGTTGCCTTAAACCCAACTGCTAGCCCCCCCGGTCCTTTTTCGCTCTCAAAAATGGTCACCTCCCATCTGGCTTCAACCAAATCAATCGCCGCCGCCAAGCCCGTAAATCCGGCCCCAATAATTGCCACTCTCATACCCACCAATTATACTGAAGTTTGTCTAACAATCATGATTAAAAAAGGAATCGCCAATCTATTCTCTTCATCGCCGTTTTTGCTTTTGCTCGCCTTTCTTATCCGTCTTATCTTCTCTCTTTTTCTTCATCCCCCCTCCAACTACCTTTTTTCAGACATGCTCTCCTATCAACAGACGGCCCAAAGGATAGTCTTGGGCAATTTTTCTGAGGTCAACCTATTTTATCCGACAGGATATCCCTTACTCATCTCATTTGCCATAAAACTTGTTGGCGTGGAAAAATCATACCCTCTTCTTGCCACGATCCAATCATTCTTCGCCACCGTCTCCCTCTGGTTGATCTATGACTTAAGCAAACGCTTTCTTCAGCGCAGTTACAGACTTCTACTTTTGTCACTCTTGATTGTCTATTATCCTCAAATCGATTTTGTGGGCTATCTAATGTCAGAAACACTTACCCTCTTTCTTATTTCTTTATCTGCTTGGATTGCCTTTTCTCATCTTTTAACTAGGCCCAAGGTTTTCATTCTTTCACTCCTCAGTTTCATTACTTCGCTGATAAGACCAAACTTAAGTCTGACCGCCATACTTCTCCTAGCTTATGTCCTATTATCGAACTATCGTCACATTAGGACTAGTTTTCGTAAAATCGTTACCCTGGCGATAATGGGCTTAGTCAGCTCAATTCTCATCACCGGTGCCGTGAATCAATTTGTGTCCGGAAAATTTAGTTTAGTTTCCCTAAATGGAGGCCTAAATTTTGCCCAAGGACAGTGCCTTATTGGCCACGCCACTGATTCTTCGGGTTGGGTGTTCGGTCCACCAGTGTTCATGCAACGGGGGATAGAAAAAGCCGTCACTTTTGAAAAGCCATTTTTGGATAGTCATTACTTTTATCGGGTCGGACTAAACTGTTTGGGTGAAAATCCTCTCCGGATTATCGCTAAAATTTTCGAAAATTATTACTTATTTTTCGACAATACGGTCTGGCCAAGTTCCGACCAACCAGTTTTTCGGCTCTTTATGAAAGTAAGTCACAACTTCTTTAATATCCTTGTCTTCCCTGGGATTATCCTCGCACTTTTAATCAGACAAAAACATTCGGTAAGTAAGAAACTTCAGTTGCTATTGATTCCCGCCTCGATTCTGGTCACCACGACGATATTTTATGCAGACATCCGCTATCGGATTCCCTATGACGGCTTCTTTATTCTTCTGGCTTTGTGGGGTTATCAGGAGTCATTTGGGACGAATTTCAAATCACGCCTGGAATAAAACGGAATTTAGTTTTGGTGACGTACTTTTTGTAGTCCGGATCGACAATCAAGTGTCTTTCTTCTGTGATCGCCCTCATCCCATAGAGAATTGTCCAGGCAGTCATTGATAACACCATTCCGACCGAGAAGTGTTGCAGGGCGGTAATCCACCAAACCACCAACTTTCCAGTATAGGCGGGATGACGAATATACTTATAAGCACCATTAGTAACGATACCTCTATTGGTCAAATTTGAACTCTTCAACCCTAGCGTTAGCGTGGCCCAAAGATACAAAGCCAAACATACTACCGCCACTATTTTCAGGCTCATATCCACTAAATAATTTGGGAAATAGAAATAATCACTTGAATACCAGTTTAGGTATCCGGCTGAAACACTATTGAAGGGCGGGTAACTCGCCAGAGCTACCGCCCATCCTAGAAGGGTTGGCTCAACCGACTTAACCACGTTATTCAATTTCGGATGCTCCACTAAGTATCCTATCGCAAAGTACAAGGTGTCGATCGCAAAAATAATCGTAAGCAGATCGGTATATCCTGTTCTAAAATTAAATGCGAAGTTGTGAGCAACCAGCCTACTGGCAATAATCTCATAAGCCCCCCTACCATTTGAAAGAAAAAAATTGAACATAACCGGAATGTAAAACAGTTTCACAAGAAAGAAAAGAAAAGTAGTTTTGATCTTCTTATTAATCTTCACTGTTTTTAACCTCGACTTTAGTAAGAAAGAGGAACAAAAAGAACGAAAAGCCAATAATAAGAAGGGAATGGATTTCAAAAGAATGCTCGGCTTATGATCCTTCGTGTTGATATTAAGAAGCTGAAATGGCCAGCCTGCAAAAACGTAAATGGAAAAGAGTGATTTAAGAACAAATAAGGTATCGCGTCCGATAAAACCCTTATAGTAGTTAGACTGTGTGTAAATTACCAATCCGAGTCCATACACTACCAAGCCAGCCAAATATCTTCCCGCTGATTCCCTCAGCTTTTTTTTGGACATTCAGGGAGGAAATGAACCTCACACGGCCTGAGAGGCCGTGGTTTCGGTTTGTTTGTTAATTTGATTCTTAATGTAATTGGATATCACTTTGTCAGCGATCTCTCCGACTGATTTTACCATGTACCCGTCAGCCCAGAAGGTGGAGCCCCAGTAAACTTCGTGAAGCTTGGGAAAGAGCTTTTTGATCTTCCTACTGGTTCCCCCCTTGATCTTGTTCATGATAGTAGAGGGGCTCCATTTGGGCTGACTACCTAAGTACAGATGAACATGGTCCTTTTGTACCGCCAGCTCAAGTATCTCCCAACCGTAGAGCTGACTACAAAATCTAATCATCCCCTCAATCCTTTTGGCAA
>DATDRC010000003.1:0-2301 GCA_035291985.1 Patescibacteria group bacterium | reverse complement strand
ATCGCCGGCAATCCCCTCTTCGCCAGCGACATCGTCCGGGGTAACAAATTCGACTTCTCCCTGACGGGGGTTATCGGCCAGGCCATCGTGGATGGCGTACTCGGGTAGGTCATCGCGGGAAGCGCGGGCGAGTTCTTTCGGGTCGATCGCCGGCCTCTCTTCTTTGTCCAGCAAGGCTTCGCGTTTGAGAAAACGATAGGCATCAGGCAGGTCGGTGCCGCCGGGGTCCTCCAGATATTCAAAAGCCAGGCCCTGCGCCTCAAAGTGTTTGAAGAACTCGTCCCAGGAAACAGCCTGGTTGTGGTGGGCGCGGGAAAGGAGGGCCTCATCGGTTCGCCCCGGGAAATCAATTCTTAGGCCGACTGCCTGATCGAGCTTGTTAGGATCGACAATAAGCGCACTTTTGCCGCCGTGGCTTTCGGCCCAACCGCGAATGATCGTGTGACTGGTGGTGGTCTTGAAATCTTCTTCCATACCTTCAATTTAGCACATTTCGTTCTTGGCGGGTTTTCTCGAAAATAATCAGGGCGGTGGCGACACTGACGTTGAGTGAGGCCGCCTTCTTGATCATCGGAATATGGACGAAAAGATCACAATATTTTTTCAAGGGCTCAGAAAGACCGGCGGCTTCCCCACCAAAGACAAAGGCGACGGGGCCGGTTAGGTTTTGTTTAGTGTAGTCCTGACCCAAACCAACTTCGACGCCGACGACGGGAACGGCCTGGTCTTTGATTTTGGTTAGAGCCTGGAAGAGGCTCATGGAGATTAAGGGGACATAGGCGGCGGCACCTTGGGAAACCTTGGCTACGACGGGTGTGATTTCATGAACGCCGGTGTTGGGAACGATGACGGCGTCGACTCCGGCCGCCCAAGCCGATCTCATAAGCGCACCCAGGTTTTGCTCGTAATCGAGAGAATTAAAGAGCAGCAGGAAGGGATGAGTTTTGGTCTTCAAAATTTGGTCGAGCGATGGCGGCTCGGGCAGTTCCAGATAGGCGATCACCCCCTGGGCATTCCCCGATTCGCTGATGTGGTCGATCTGGTCGGGACGGACTTTTTCCAACCGGACGCCATGTTTTTCGGCCAGACTGACAATTGTCTTAATTTTGGGATCCTTCAATGTGGTCGTGGAGATCAGGATTGAGCGAATGACGCGTCCGCTAGTGAGAGCATCGTGGACGGTATTTCTGCCGGCGAGGGTGATGATTTGACTGGCCATGGTTTTCTCTATTTTACATCGAGACAACTTTGGTTATACTGATCTCTGATTTATGAAACGAGTTGTCATCGGTCTGGTCGGGCCAATTGCCAGCGGCAAAGGGTTCTTGGCGGAATTCCTGGTCGGGAAAGGTTTTGCTTATTGGTCGCTTTCCGACCGGGTCAGGGAAGAGACCGAGCGAAGAGGACTGCCCAAAGAGAGGGGTATCCTGCAGGACATTGGTAATGAGCTTAGACGGTCCTTCGGCCCGGTAGTTCTCGTCAGACAAACGTTAGCTCTAATTCCAGACACGGCTGAATTGGTCATTATTGATAGTATTAGAAATCCGATGGAGTTGGACTTTTTGAAAGCGTTTGGGACGACCATTATCGGCGTGGACGCCTCGGTTGAGAGCAGATTGAGGTGGTATTTGGACCGGGCGAAAAAAAGGGGTGAGGACGGAGCGACGGCGAAGGCTTTCTATCGGGCCAATGCCCGCGACTTGGGTGAGGGGGAGGACGCCTACGGCCAACAGGGGGGCGAGTGTTTACGTTTAGCGGATATCAAGTTATTCAATGACGGTAACGACAGGTTTTTGCGGGAAGGAGGCGAAGCCTTACGGGAACGACTGAGTTTGAACCTAGAGAGGGTGACGCTTAGCAAAGAAAGACTTTAGTCGAGATTGGTTTGACTATTTCTAAAGCGAAGGTGAAAAGCGCCGGGATATACACAAACCACTTTGAGCCGTCGGATTCAGAATAGTTTTTTTCTAGTGGGGGACTGATTCAAGGTGTTGACATTAGTCTTTTGTTAGATTAATGTTAGATATAGTTATTAGTTTTAATCCAAAATGAGCATATCATTGACTCCGAAACAGAAGAAGGTGTTAGATTTCGTCTCCGCCTACATTTCCGGGAAACGCTATTCCCCCACCCAAGAGGAGATCGCAAAGAAGCTGGGGCTATCGGTGCCCACTGTGAATACCTACATCAAGATCCTGGTGGAGAAAGGCTATGTCCAACGGGGATCGGGAGCAAGAAATCTGTCTCTGACTCAGTCTCCAAGTGTCGCCCGCGAGGTAAGAAGGTTCGAGATCGGCATTA
>DATDRC010000002.1:0-5537 GCA_035291985.1 Patescibacteria group bacterium | reverse complement strand
TGGCGAATAATGGTTGAGTCGGAAAGGGTAAGGACAGAACCGCCGGTGAAGTCGATACTCAATTTGAGACCGAATCGTGCCAGGGAGATGGCGCCGGGGATGATAATCAGGAGCGAGAGGGCGAGATAGAGATAGCGGAGTTTCAGCCAATTGATCATGGTTGTTGGGGCTGGTTTGGTGATTGATTAGTGCCATGGTAGAAAAAACGCAGGAGAGTTCGGGTGACGACAATGCCGGTAAAAAGAGAAATGAAAATACCAAGGAGGAGGGTCAGGGCGAAGCCGCGGACGGCACCGGAGGCGTTCAAGAAAGACCAATCGAGCGGGTTAAAGAGAATCAGACCGGTGATAATGGTGGCCAGATTAGCGTCCTTGATCGAATTCCAGGCCCGGCCGAAACCCAGCTCGAGACTAACCGGCCAGGAACGGCCGGCCCTGATTTCTTCCCGATAACGCTCGAAAACGAGGATGTTGCTGTCGACGGCCATACCAATAGAGAGAAGAAAACCGGCGACGCCGGGGAGAGTCAGGGTGACGGGAATAAGGCGGTAAAGGGTAGCGGTAATCAGACTGTAGACGCCTAGGCCGATGACGGCGATAACCCCGAGCCAGCCATAATAGAGAATCATAAAGGCGGCGACGATAGAAAGACCAATAGCGCCGGCGAGGACGCTTTGGCGAATAGAGTCCTCACCCAAGGTGGCCGAGATGACCTTTTGGGAAAGAATCTTGACGGGCACCGGGAGAGCGCCGGCATTGAGTTGGGTGGCCAGAAACTTGGCTTCGTCGAGGGTAAAACTACCGGAGATAATGGCGTCGCCAGTAGTTATTTCCGACTGAACGGTGGGGGCGGAAAGAAGGGAGTTGTCTAGGAGAATGGCGAGCGGTTTGCCTAAGAATTCTTTGGTTAGTTTGGCGAATTTGTCCCGACCGGGGTCTTTGAATTTGATGGAGACAGCGGGTTGGCGGTTTTGAGTTTCAAAAGTCACCTGGGCTAAGCTCAAATCTTTGCCGGTAAGGTCGGAAGGGACGAAAGTGACCAGTTGGGGTTCTGCCCCGGGTGAGGCCGGATCGGCCTGATAGATGGGGGTGGCGAAAACCAGACTGGCGGTTTGACCGATGAGGTCGAGGGCTTCCTGGGGCTTGTCGACGCCCGGCAGTTCGACTATAAGGCGATAGTCAGCGCCCGCAACCGATGTCTTGACGGTGGCCTCGGAGACACCATAAAGGTCGACGCGGCGGCTGATGACCGAGCGGGCGGACTCCAGAGCGGTAGTCCGACTTGGCTGGCCAATTTGCTCCATATCAGCCAGGAGGGTGACCTGCATGCCGCCGGAGAGATCGAGACCCTTTTTGAAATTGAGGTCGCGATTAAAAACGGATTTGCCGAGGCGAAAATTAATCCGGGGTCGGGGTAAGTTGAAGCTAAATTCTTTGTTTAGAATTTTACGGGAAAACTGCAGATCAAAAGGGAGATTTAAATAAAGACAAAAAAGAACCAGGGTGAAGATGAAAAAGAGAAGGCCGCGACTTTGGCGCATGAAGTGAATTGTACTATGGTTTGGGCACAAGTTGAGTCCCGGCTTCCCGGGGGGCGGCCGGGGTCAGAGAGAGCTGGCGGGGGGAATCGAAATGACAGACGATTTGGGTCTGATCGAGAGACTGGCCGACGGTGACCGGATCGCCGGCGCGGAGCCCCAAGGCCCTAACCAATCGTGATGGCAGGGTGATGGCGAGCGAGTTGCCCGCCTTGATTATTTTTTGTTGATTCATGGTTCGACCAGGCTCACCATATAGCTATACCACCATATCGACGTCATCGCCGATGATCATGACCCGCGGTTGAATAAGAATGCCGGTAATGAAGGGGTCTTTGCGGGAGAGACGGTAGCCAAATTCTTCTTCGGTCATGGTCGAGTAGTTCACCTCGGTACCGGCCGCCTCTTCGTAGTCTTTGACGATGATGGCCAGCTGGGGCGAGATGACCTGGCCGATAACGACCAGATCAACGTCGTTTGGCCCCCGCTTGAGGCCGCGGATAAACCGGCCGGAGAGAAAAGCGAATTTGATAAAGCCAAGTTTGCCGCGATTGGTAATGAGATTCTTACCGAGGGAGGTAGTTTTGACGACAATGGAAAGAAGCGGCTCGTAAAAGGGGTAGGTGTCGCGAAACTGGTAGTAGAGCCGATTGCCGCGTTTTTCATTTTTGACCATGCCCTTCTCTGTCATCCGGGCGAGTTCGCGACGGACGGCGTTGATCTCTTCTTTGGCGGCCCGGGTGAGTTCGCGGACGTAGTACATTTCAGTCGGACGGGAAAGGAATATTTTGATGAGTTTCGCCCGGACGCGGCTGACCATGAAATCGGTGAGTTTAGCCATACATGAACAACTATTGTCTGCAGTATAGCACGGGGCTAGCTAAAATCAAGAATTGTGGAAAACTAGCTAATTAAGTCCTTGGATTCTGGTCTGTATGTATAACATATAGGACTATACCAACAATCTATTGCTTGCCACAACTAGGCTTGACTTAATGATATCTATAAGTTAATATTGCCGAACTGAATCTTTCCCATCCAAGATTATTCGCAATCTTGGACCATCCTAGGAGGATAAATGGGCAATCAGTACGAGAACCAAGAGTTTCGCAACGTCTGCGACAATTTGCAGATGGACCGCGAAGAGCGCTCTGGCTTCCATCGCTATCTCGCCAATCATTACGGTGTCGAGAAGGACGACATGGGCTACCAGGAACTGCTCGTGGCGGGCGTCGAGTATCTGCGTCAGGATGTTGGCCGGGAACCCCCGTACCAATATCGCAATCTCTAACGAGGACTCGACCAGTATCACCCCCCTCTACCAAGAGGGGGTTTTAGTATTCAACCTTTACCCTTCCATTTGGCTCAAAGACCAATGACCTTTTTCTCTCAAAGTTTGCCAAAGACAAGAAGCCGTATTCGGCAGCCTTAGCCACTACCGCCAAGTCCTTATCAAAAAAAATAGAGGCCGATTTTCTATCTTCAGATAGGTTAATTGACTTGATAGTCAAGTCTTTCAACAATTCTAGCTTAAAATCTAGAACTTTTAAGTCGTCATTTACACTGTCAGCAATCTCCCCATCCCCTTTATACATTTTCCAGTCACCATCCAAGGCGACGGTCCAGTCACCTTCTTTTACAGTATATTTTCCCTTCGGAGAATCAACTTCTTTTTCGTGTATTTCTCCTACTTCAAGAGAGGCATAAGTCCCATGTCCACGCCAAACATGTGACACCTTTTTTCCGGCTAAAAGACCCAGTTCTTTTTTGATTTCACTTATGTCAACGTTTATTCCCGACATAAACACATGATAACACTCTCTTGATGGCGACTGGTCGGGGCTTTGCTTTTCGGCTCTCCTTTCCGTCTTCTCTTCCGCAACTCCTTTTACTGGTAGACCACGGACTGGTTGGCTTTGGAGAGGATTTCGATCCAGATTTTGCCGGGAACGAAGACGAACTCTTTGCCCCGACTGTCCTTGTAGACGGTGCGATCGAGGCGGGACTTCTTGCTCCAGGTGGCAGAAAAGACTTGGCCTTCGCTTACAACAAGGGCGTTGCCGCTACCGGTAGTACCATAGAGCATATGCTTTTCTTCATCAATGGGGCCGGTCTCGGTGACGAACTGGATGATAACTGTTTTGGCTTCAATTTGGTTATCGGCATTTCTATCCTTGTGGGCCTGGCCGCCGTTGACGCGTTTGTAAACCTTGGCGTTGGCGTCGAAAGTCCAGGTGACGTGATACTGGGCGTAGTCCTTCCAGAAGTCAAAGTCGACGGCAGTCGCCGGTTTGCCGGTGTTGCCATCAGGTTTTTCGCCGAACTTCCAGGGGACGAAGAACTTGGTCCAGGAGTCGCCCTTTTTGTCCAGGTTGGTAATACCACGCTTTTGGGCCGCCTTGTAAAGGTTTTCGGTGGAACAATACATAGTGTGTTCAGTGGCAACCTCGTGGCCGATGCGGGTGTAGTCGCGCCAGCATTCCTTGACCCCTAAGCCAAATTGATTGAGGTCGTTTATCCCTTGCCAACCATAGTCTTTGATCTGGCCCAGAGCATTGGCCTTGTTGGGGGTATTGGCGCCGCCGACGTGGGCGTAAAGCGGATACTTGCCATATTCGCTGGCCCAGTCGAGAAAGTAAGTCCGGGCGCTTCTGACCGGTCCGATAACCAGATCGGTAGTGGCAGTGTCACAGTAAAATACGGCCAGCAGACGGGTAATCGCGCCTTCGGCGACGGCTTCATAGACAATATCGGCCGAGCTGATGCCGGATTGGGGGCGGGCTTCCTGGTGATTTTCGATCATAACCGTCAGCGGCCGGCGCTTTTCCCAGAGATTCTTTTCGGTAGTGGTGTAAGCCAAGCCATTGAGGGGACAGGTCTGATTTTTCGGTTCAGAGGGATTGATAACGACCAGGGGTTTGCCCGCCTTCGCCAGCCCTTCTTCGAGGGCGGGGGAGACAAGGCCTTCTGGGCTCGCTTTCGGAAAGGCAAGGTAGCCGATGCCCAAGCCGATTAAGTAGACGATGACCAGAGAGGCAAGATAGATAATTTTTTTGTTCATTTATTTAAGGCTATCTCTGATGACAAGCCGCTCCTCTTTACTTAAGACCTGGTCTGGGCACTGGCCTTTGTCGATGGCCTTGGCATAAATGCGGGTGTTTTCCCGACTATGCAATGAGCTTATCACAACCCCGGTCCCATTTTCATCTAGTAAACTCAAAATAAAGCTCTGATTACCACCGGTGTCGGTAAAGGGATTGAATCGCAGAAAACCGACTTTCTGAAGATGGAGCTGGTTGGCGGCCACTTCTTTGGCGAGGTGGTCTTTGACGCTTTCAATCACTTCCTGGTTGGCGGCAGTTTTAGCGATAAAGTTATTGAGAGCGCTGATGAGGTCCTTTTTTGACATGCCCTGAGTGAGCGATTGGTAGTGGAAAAAGAGACGGAAGACGATAAACGAGAGAATCAGGAGCCAAAAACCGACCAGGCTAATAAGGATGTAATAGATATTCGGATCGGACATAACAAAATGAATTGTACCAAATTGGTCTGCCGATGCTGATAAGATAGGAATATGGCAAAAAAGAGAACCAGAAAGCAAAAAGTGCGCACCGGTCAGCGGCTCGCAGGCATGGGCGGCTTCAAAGTGTCTTTTGGTGCGATGGATGGCTCCAAAACAAAAGAGAAGGCGGTTAAAAAGGAGGGGGTTGAAGCTAAATATTTCCGGTCTGACTTGACAAAGGTAATCGTTCTCACTATGCTTGCTCTAGCTTTGGAGATAGCGCTTTGGCTTTATTTAGCGCGCTAGCCTCCGGCAATCGAAAGGGGGTGAATGATCTTATGACAATGTACTGTGTTAAGTGTCGCGCTAAGAGAGACGTAGAAAAATTTGAAACCCTTACCATGAAAAATGGTAAACCGGCTGCCCGCGCTATTTGTCCCGTTTGCGGCACCAAAATGTTCAAAATTGGAGCTAAATAACTCGACCAAGAAACCCGAT
>DATDRC010000001.1:0-12472 GCA_035291985.1 Patescibacteria group bacterium | reverse complement strand
GGGCTCCCTGGCAAAAGCCACGGTCCCCGAACGTGGCCGGGTGATGGATGCCGACCGGCGCATCTTCCTCAAACTGATCGGCTCCGCCGGTCTCTCGCTTTTCATGCTTGCCCTCTTCACCAAAAAGGCCCAGGCTGCCTTTTTCGGTTCTGTCCCCGGCCCTGGCGTCGTTGCCCTGAAGGACACCGCCGGCAACAAGATCGATCCTGCCCTGCATCACCCCACCGCCGGCTACAAGATCAGCAGGCTCGACGACACTTCTTCCGCCACTTATGCCTATTTTGGCTTCGTCAACAAAACCGGCGCCTGGTATCTCCAACGGGAACAGTTGACTGGCGCCGATGCCGGCCAGTATCTCTTTTCCGCCGCCTCTTCCGACTTCGCTACTGCCTGGACCAACCGCGTCAGTCCCACTCCCGCTTATAATACCTTTGACAACATTTTTTAGTATAAAATCTACCTATTATGCCCAACTCCTCTCCTCGTCCAGTTGCCCAAATCCTGATTATCCTTTTCTTCCTGGCCTCGCTCGCCGCCACCGGCATCGCCTGGTGGACCACCGCCAAAGCCGAAGAGAATCGCCTCCGGGAAAACTTTTTTCTCGATAGCAACGCCGCTCACCGCTGGCTGGCCGACCGCCTGCTAAATTACTCTTACCTGTTCGGCAGCATCCGCGCCTTTGTCGAAAACAGTGAGACTGTCACCCGAGTGGAGTGGCAGGACTACAGCCAGCGCGCCCAAATCACCAACCTCTACCCCGGCCTGCGCTCCATCGTCTATGCCCCCCGCGTCAAGCGCCGCGAACTGACCAAGTTCGTCAACCAAGTCAAAAAGGCCAACTCCGACGAACCCGCCTACGCCGACTACAGCCTCAAACTGATCGATCCCGATTTCCCCGAAAACCAAACCAAGACCGATTTCTTCCCCGTCCTCTATACCGAAGGAGCCAATAGAACCGAACGCCTCACCGCTCTTGGCTACGACGTTTCCTCTGAAAAAGAACGCGCCTCGGCCGTCTTTACCGCCCGCGATAGCGACGCCTTCGCCGCCACCCCGCCGATCCGCTTCGTCATCCAACCGATCAACAACGGTTTCGGCATTATTCTCCCTATCTACCAGAAAGGCCTACCCAAAGACACCCTGGCCGATCTCCGCCAGGCCTTCTCCGGCATCATCTACGCCCCCTTTGATATCAACCAGTTCTTCGACGCCATCCTCAAACCAAATGGCCAAGACGCCTTTCCTAACCTCGACCTCGAAGTTTACGATTTCCAGTCAGAAGATTACCTCTACGACAAAGACCAATCCATTAGTCTCCTCCGTGACAACAACCGTTACGCCATCACCGCCAAACAAACCCTCTCCTTTGCCAACCGTCGTTGGGAAATCTATACCGGCCTCCCCAAAGAGGCTGTCGCCAACCCGTACCGGTCCGCCACATCCCTGACCATTCTTATCAGCGGCCTCATTGCTTCGCTCGCCACTTTCTTCTATTTGCAAAAACAACTCCAGCCACGAAAAAAGAATACCTCTTCGTCTTCGCACCCCACTAATATGGTATAAACGACCGCTTCCTCCAGAAGTTGTCAAAAAGTGACGTTAATCCCCCCCCTCATAGCTGACGCGGTAGTTTCTCAGCCAAATATTGCCGCGTATAGGCAAACAACCGCCCTAGTTTGTCTCTCTCCCCCAAGGCCACAAATGGCCGCAAATCCTGAACAAAGTCTCTTTCCGAAAACTCCGCGACCCTCCCCCTCAACCCCTCTAAATCCGCTTTGTCTTTTTTGTAATATTTCAATTTCTCCAAAACCAGTTGCTTATCCACCACCACTCCTTGCGACAATAAATACCACAAGTCGTAGATATCCCTGCCCTTTTTCCTGATCAAAATCGCCCGTATTTTTTCGGCCAAAATCTCTTTGGCCGACAAGTGGTGGATAAACGATGTAAAAAGCACTGGATACACCGTGTCGATTATCGACTTATCGGGGTCAAAGACAGCCTCTCTGAACGAAAAGTCCAAATTAATAAACGCGGCCGAGCGAACTACGGGTGTCCTGCTGGTCAGCAAATACCTTTCGCCGGCAATGGTCTGGCGCTGTTTGAAAGTGACCGGGGCCTCCCGCATTATTTCTGAAAACACGGGCTCAACCAAAAACTTGAATTTTGATTCCGAGCAAGTTACAGAAAAATCCAGGTCCTCAGAAAACCTCGGCGCGGCAAAAATAAGATGAATGGCCGTCCCACCCTTAAAATATATATCCCCCGTTACCCGGGCATAAAATTTACTTAAGAAAAGAACTTGCAGGTATTCACGATAAACTGTGGCCTCGTTGGTTTTCAGCTGGTGGGCCAAGGCCGACAGCTGGCTCTGACTAATCATGGTTAAAATTTAGAAAAATAACGGCCCACATTATCCCCAAACTGCCGGGCATAATTTTTAAGCTTGGGCATATCAATTTTAGTCATATCGTATTCCTCCAAAGGCAATGGTTTTAAACCCTTGGCCGCCAAATAAGCCTGGTCTAAAACCGCTTTTTCCGGCTCGGCAATCAAATATCCTTCCTGCTTGAAGTAGCCCCAATATAATCTGGGCTGAATCCGGTAATATCCGTAAACTCGCCCGGAAAATTTTTTTTGTTTCCCCAGGCCGGTGGTGACACTGGTTATTTCTGCCGGAAATTGAGACAGAATTCCATGGAACGACAGTGCGCTCTCAAACGAAACGTATGACGGCTGATACAGGAAATTGGCCAGCTTAAACGGACTACCTGAATAATCCGCCCGAATGTACTTGCCGCGCTCCACTCTGTCCAAAACCCCAGCCTTTACCAACCGCTGGACCACCTTAAACAGTGAACTTTCCTGCCTAATACCCAATAAAGCCTGCAGTTGGTTAGATGAGTAAAATGGCCACGGGGCATCAACTACCCTCTTGGTCAAAACGGCCAAATCATACGTCTTCATATACTGTCCATTATGGAGAGTATACGCAAATGTGTCAAGTACGCCCTGTCCATATTTTTAGTATAGAATTGGACTTATGAAAAAAGAATACCTCTTCATCTTCATCGCCGGCATCTTCCTCCTCGCTTATGTCCTGGAAGCCGTCGTTAACCCCCTCAATCTCAATCTAGCCACCCCCTACGACTACCTCTCTCCCGCGCTCCTGGCCAAATACCCCTTCACTACCGCCATCATCCTCATCCGCGCTCTAGCCCTCTTCCTGGCTCCCGTCTGGTTCTTCTCGCTCCTCTCCGGCTATCACTCCGCCAAAGGAGTAACTCTCCTCGTCATCGCCGGGCTGGCCCAGCTCTATGCCATCCAGGAGATTGCCACCAAAGCCCAGGTCATCCCCCTCGAATGGTCGCTCTCGCTCTCCCTTGCCGGATTGGCCCTCCTCCTCCCCGCCGCCCTTCAGATCCTCTTGGGTCTGGCCCATAAAACCCACGAAAAGCTAACCCGCAAGAAGGAACCGCAACTAGCCGAGGAGACCACCGAAAACTCCACGGAGTAGAGTGAACCTATTCGCTCCCAATCAATATTTCCACTGTCTCGCTTTCGGAAACACCAAATTCTATCTTCACCAACCCGTAATCAGAAAGAACGTTAGTCAAATCAGGAGACATTTCCCTTGTTTTTGGCAAGTTAACCTGATTATTAGTTTGCGTCTCATCAGCGTTCCCCACTTCGACGTTTTCGTACCCCTGATCCTCTAAGTATTTTTTGAGTTTTCCAGCCGCTCCTGAAACGCCCGAGGCATTTAGAACTTGAATTCTGGTATCTTTGGCAATCACCGTCTTTGTGGGAGTCGGGGTTGGTGTCGTGACAGCTTGATCTGCCACCACCTTTTCTATCGCCCACTTTCCAGATGAGTAGTAATAAAGAGTCAGCCCTGTCCCTACAGCGACCAATAACCAGAACAATATCCCCAAACCAAACACTACTCTGTCGGCCGCCACTTCCACTCTTTCCGAAGAATCATTTTTGTCGATAACTACTGGCTTCGCTGCCACATTTTCCTGCCAGGCCACCGGCACCGAACTCTCCTCTTTTACTTCTTTACTCTCCACCTTCAACTCTTGGCTCTCATTTGGCCCACTGGCTTCAACTCCAAACCCAACCTCCTGCGGGCTAGTACTCTCTGCCCGAACCACCGGCCGATTAACCTTAGCTGGTTTATTTTTTACCCGGGACTTCGTCCCGACTGTAACCGGAGATGATTTCTTTGACCATTGCGGCGACCTCTTTGGGCTCATGTTCACTCTTTACTATATACTTTACCGCCCCTTTCTCCAAGGCCTTCTCGGCATCCGCCTGTCCCGCCAGGTTAGTCAACATAATTACCGGGATCTTCTTCACCTCAGCGTCATCCTTGGCCCGATCAAGCAGCTGCAACCCATTCAGTTTGGGCATCATGATATCAAACAGGGCGATTGTCGGTTTCTCCTTCTTTAACTTTTCCCAACCCTCCTCCCCATCATGAGCGACCACCACCTCAAACCCTTCAAAAGTGAAAATCTTTTGGTACATCCGACTCATCAGGGGATCGTCTTCGACGATCAGTACTTTTGCCATAGCTCCATCTTATTTCTTCATTTCAATATTTGCAACCGGTATCCTTGACACCGGCAAGCTAATACTAAAAGTGCTGCCTTTGCCCATTTCAGATCTCTCCAGATTGATTTGACCCTTCATCCCTTCCATCATCAACCTGGAGATATATAAGCCCAATCCGGTTCCCTGGGTAACGTCCCGGGTCAAGATATTGGACTCAGCTTGTTGAAATTTCCTAAACAAAAGCTTTTGATTCTCCGAATCAATCCCGATGCCGGTGTCAGTTACCAGCACTTTCACAAAATCGGTCGTCACCTCACCAATCGTTACCGCGACCCCACCCTCCTTGGTAAATTTGAAACTATTACCGATCAAATTAACCAAGACCTGGGCCGCCCGGTTTTTATCAATCATGACCAAGGGCACCGCCGTCTGAGGCTCACCAAACTCCAAAGATAGCTGTTTAAGCGATCCCGCCGCACTATACTGTCGAACCACATCCTTGATCAAGGCCACTACATCGACCGGCTCTGGCTTAAACAACATCTTGCCCATCTCCAAACGAGATAGGTCCAGAAAGTCGTTGACGATCTGAATTAGCCGGACGCTGCCCTCGTGGATATCGGTTACCATTTCTGACAGCTCAGGGTTGTTCACCTTGGGCAGAATCATGTCTCTGATCATGGCCGCATTACCCTTGATCGCTGTCAATGGCGTTCGCAGTTCGTGGCTGGCAATCGAGAAAAACTCATCCTTTGACCGGTCAATCACCTTCTCCTCGGTGACATCGTAAACCAAAAACAAGATACCACTAACATCAGCGTTAGGTAAAACGATCGGCACCAGATATAAATCCAAGAAATGGTGGTCAACCGCTTGGCCTTTTTTGACGATCGCCAAGCGCTTCGCGGTACATTCGGCAAAATCCTTCTTGAAATCAACCGCCGACTGCAAGATCGGGGCAATGACCTCAACTCCTCCCGCCAAGGATTTTAGCCCCAAGATATCCGCCAAGCGGACATTGGCCATCAAGACCTGACCGGCGGTGTCTAAGATCGCCAAGCCTCCCGGAACACTATTGATGGCCGCGGTTAGACGGGCTTGTTCCTGCCGAAGTTCGGCGGTCCTCAAGGCAACCTCTTTCTCAATGATACTTCGCGATTCCTTTTCGGTCGTGGCATCCCGAAAAACTTCGACCGCCCCAGCCACCTTTCCTTCACGCAGTAGCGGCGCAATAATATGCGTCACCGGGAAAACTTTACCCGATCTGGTCTTGTAGTAGAGATTATCGTCTAACTTCAACGTCGTTTGTATACCATCCCGTAACACCGCACTTAAGATTCGTTCGGCCTGCGGGATTTGCTCGCTACCAACCACGGCCGTAGCTACCTCAAACCAACTCTTTCCAACGACTTCCTTCGCCTCCGTTATCTCCAGTAATCTCATGGCCATCGAATTAATCAGAACAATCTTGCCCTCGGCATCCACCACCACCAAGCCATCCCCCATCGAAGCGATAACCAAATCCATCCGCTCCCTCTCCTGCCGCAAAGATTCCTCCAATTCCTTCGAGTCCTCCAAAAGATTTAGCATCGCCGACTTATTGTCACTCATAGCCGTCACGTTCGCCGCCAGACTATCCGTTCTTTGTTTCACTCGCACCTCCAAATCATCATAGGATTCCTGAAGCCTTGATCCCATTTGATTAAATTCAATCGCCAATTGACCGATCTCATCATTACCAACTACCGGTACCGAAGCCATCAAATTTCCCTCCCGGATTTTTCTCATCGCCTCTGACAATTTCTCGATCGGTCTGGTAATCGACAGCGACCAGAACACTCCCACCACTACTATTAGAACCAGTAAGGGCAACGAAATCGCCACCACTTGCCAATACAACTCAAGTTTCGCCCGTTCCAAGGAGTCAAACGACAGCAGGTAACGCATTGAAAACGCGTGTCCGCCCCCGGCCTCGATAATCGGCGCCACAATTTCTACCAATTTCTTGCCGTCAGCGCCGACCACCTCCCGCTGGTTCAGCGTGGTCTTTGCTACCTGCGCTAAAACTTCAACGTCGTCGATAAAACGATCTTCGCCCGCCGCCATCCGACCGGTTTGGGCTACCCTGTCAAAGTCGTTGGAATCAAAAACCACCCGGCCATTAACCCCAATCATCGTTGCCCTGATAATATCCGGGTTTTTCGCTAGCCGTTCTTTAGCTAAAGCTTGAAAAGACAACGGACCCTCCCCAGAAGCCATCAAAAAGTCATGATACATAACCGGCGCGTTTAACTCCGCGAAAACCAAACCATTATTGACTATTTCTTCAGTCCTCCAGGCAACTTCCAATCTAACAAACTGCCAGGCGTGGACGCCCATCGCCACAAAAAACAGGAGCATCAATAAAATAACTATCCGTGTAAAAAGTCTATTAAAGAAGGGCAGTTTCATTTTTTGGTTTAAGACCTTGACAGACCACCGACAATGGACCTAGTATGTTCATAGTAGAGCTCTTTTATGACAAACACAATTCCCCAAACCACTATCGAACCACCAATAGCCGGGACACCGTTGCCCAAGACGACCGCCGAAACGGTCACACCGCCAAAACCGCGCTCAAAAAAAACTCTGCTCTTGATTACCGGTCTCGCTTTGTTTATCCTCCTAGTCATCGCCACCACCGCCGCCTTCTATCCCCGGCTTTTTTCCCTCCTGACGCCATCAACAACCTCGACAGCGACGAAACCCGCCACCGAATCAATACCACCCCAGCCGACCGTTCCCGTTCATGAACTAATCGGTAGCACCACCGCTCCCGTCCGTCTTACCTACGCCATCCACTGGACCGAACCGTTTCAAACCGACGGTATTTACGAAAACGGTCAACTTAAATCCAAAGGTCTAAAGCAATACCTCCAGGAATATGTCGCTCTATACCCCGAAGTCGCTTTCCAAATTCAAGCCATCAACTATGGCGAATATGCCGCCAAACTGCCTCTGCTCGCCGCCGCCGGTACATCCCCTGATATTTACCAAATCTACTCTCCTTGGGGTGTCTCATATGTCAACCAGGGTCTGCTTGACACTCCTCCAGCCGAAGTCATCGCCGATGTCAAAGCCAACTACGTCTCTTACAAAGGCGCTACCATTGATGACCAAGTCTGGGGCTTTCCCACCGAAGTCAACACCTACGCCTTGGTCTACAACAAAGAAATTTTCAAGGAAGCCGGCATTACCAAACCACCAAAGACCTTTAGCGAGCTGGTTGATGCCGCCGTGGCCACAACAAAATATGACGCCAATGGCAACATCGTCCGTTACGGCATCGCTTTCCTCAAGGGTAACGACTGGCAGGTCGTCGATCCGTTCCTCGCCTGGACCTTCACTAATGGAGGCGGATACCTCTCCCCTGATTTATCAGCCGCCCTTTTTAATTCCCCCGCCGCCAAACAGGTTCTGGAAGGCGAACTCCAACTCTTTACCCGTCGGGCGACCGACAATAACGGTAACTTCTTTAACTTCAAAGACGGCAAGGTTGCCATGGTCATTTCTCCTCCCTGGCCCAAGGCCATCTTCAAGGCTGGATTTGGCGACCGTTTTGATAGTGTCGTCGGCGTCGCCCCTCTTCCCTATTTCCAAAAACCAGCCACCCTTCAATATAGTTGGTTCATGGGCGTCATGGCCCAAAGCAAATATCGCTCACAAGCCTGGGAATTCCTCAAATGGTTCAATACCGAAGTTCAGGCCAGCGGCACTACCCGCTATGGTGATCTGCTCGCCGACACCATCGGGGCTATTCCTAGCCGCAAGATCGACCTCGATGGTCATCAGAGCATCCTGGCCGATTCCTTCACCAGTGTTTTTGTCGACCAGATCAAGTCCAGCATCTCGGAACCAAACGTCGCCAATGCCGATCAAATCAAGAAGCTACTCATGAGTCAGATTGAGGCCGCCTGGAGCGGCCAGAAGTCCGCTGCCGAGGCTTTGGATGCCGCCGCCGCCGCTGTCAACGCTCTTCTCAAGTAAGCTACTGGAAAAATACCTAGACCGATTGACCCTTCATCGCTTCCATTTCTTTCTTCATCTCGGCCATCTTCAGTTCCCGACCAGTCATCAGTTTGTTCATCCTTTCCAACTCCTCATGGTCCTTTCTCTCATCAGTCACATCGACCGCCGTTCCCCCCAGCAGGAACTTGCCCTCCGACATTTGAACTGGAAATTTAAACACTAACCAGGTCCGTTTTGTCCCATCCGGTAAAGGGACATCTTCGTAGGTCTGCAGGGCGGCCTTGCCTGTCAGGACCCGTTCATCATTCGCCCGCAGAGCGGTGGCCACGTCCACCTTGAACAAATCGAAGTCCGTCTTGCTCGTCACATCTTCGGCCATCACCTTGAAAGTAACAGCAAACAGTTTGTTTATATAGACATAACGCCAGGTTGCCGGATCCTTTAACCACGCCGCCATGGGGCTATTATCCATATAAGATTTAAACTTCAGCTCACTCTCTCCCAGCTTGGCCGCCATCAGCCGGGCTTTGGCCTCGGCCCGGACATTGGCCGACGATAACATATTGACAAAACCAAATAGCAGTAAACACATCACTATACCAGACACCAATGCCACCGTCGGCAAGCTGGTCTCAACCCCAGTCAGTAACACTCCAGGTTGAGCCATAAACTCGATCCGCCAGCTCCTCCCACCCACCTCATTCACCCTCTCAGCCACGCCAAACCAAGCCAAGTCTACGTGCACACCAGGCATCGAATCAAAAATCAAATGATCCCCATCATCGATATGCACTTTCACACCGCCGACATTTTCATCCGACAAAACCAGATTAAACAGATCCTCATAGATAAAAGCGGCATTTACCCAGCCCATCAGAGCCGCCCTTCTTTGTTCCACCGTGGCTGTCGATTCACCGTTTTTGTAGATCGGTGCGGTCATGATAAAACCAGGCTTGTTTGGCCCCCGCAGCACCAGCGGGGCCGAAAACACCAGTTGCCCCGAGTCGGCCGCCCTCTCCAAAGCTTCTTTTCTCACCGGATCTAACTGGAGATCGGCTCCATAATCAATCGCCGGCCCATCCCGGTGCAACACCCGAAAATTAACAATGTAGTGATCGTCACCCTTGGCCAAACTGGCATGCTCACCATCAATTTTGACCGTTTCTCCCAACTCCAAACGCATTTTTTCCATGACAGCTTGGATCTCGCTATCGGACACGCGGGAAATATAGGCAAATCCGTAGACCCCCGAGTATTTGTTTGGTATATCCAAACCATCAAAGTAAGCGGCAAACTCATCTCTCTCCACGTCCTGACTGGCCGCAAACAAGCCTTTGGTTCCAATCAAAAGACCTTCGTAGCTGGACAGATTCATTTGGATCAGTGATTCGATCCTGTTGCCATGATCCGCAATCATCGCCTCTTCTTGCCGCCGTGTCGTTTGAACCAGAAATCGCCAAGCCAGAAAGGTTAAAACCAATCCCAGGATCAAGATGACCAGGCTCAAAAGCCCACCAAAGCTCCAATAGCGGCGGCGGGGGGCAGTTTCCATATCTTTATACTATCACCTAATCTGCTTAGTAATATATCTGGCGATCAAGTAAGACGGTATCTGCGACAAAATCATCAAGACCACCGCCAGAACAAAGGTAGCGTAGATCGCCCTCCCCACCTCCGCCATCATCTTGGTAATTGGTTCGGCGACGGACTTCATGCCAACCGTCTGACCAAGCGAATTCTTTATTGGTGCGAAAGCGACCAGGTAGCCCCGATCAAAAAGGTCCTTTTCAATCACCCTACTCCGGCCATCTCCCAAAACCTCATTCTTTATTACTTCCGACTCCTCCTTCAGCGTCGAACCGGTCTCGGATCCGAGTGACGAAGCTGAAAGCAGGTTCCCCACATAAACCGAGGGACTAGTTTCCAACGCCTTTCCCACCGAACTGACAAAAGCTTTGTCAAGCGAGTCACTAATGCGCACCACTCCCAATATTTCACCATCCCTAACGATTGGTGCCGCCACCACAATATTCATACTCTTCACCAGTCCGGAATCAACTGCTTCCAAGTCAGACTCCGTTTCCCCCTCGAGCGCCTTTTTGACAAACCTATCTTCTGAAATACTATCCCCGAGTTTGGCGGTATCCTCTCCCCTGGCCACCACTTTGCCGCCATCGTCGGTGACCACGATACTGCTTACCTGTTTGCCGATGAGGTACTCGACCAAGAGTTGGTTGACTTCTTTCTTGTTCACCACCTCCAAGCCCGCCATGATGTCGCTAGCGCCAGCCAACCACTTTGCATCCGAAAGCAGCTCCTCCCGGTGTTTGTTTATCACCAGGTCGACCGTCGCCACCCCTTGCAGCAAAGACGCCTCGGCTCTTTGGCGTATTCGCAAGAGCAATATTCCAGAAAAGAAAATCGTCGTGACCATATAGATCGAGACCACAAAAACCGACAGGATCAGGGTCAGCTGCGTTTCGAATCTTTTTAGCAGGTAGGAGAACACCCAACTTCCCAGGACACCAAAACCCAGGAAGGCGACCCCGATCTGGACTAACCAAATCGAGCCAAACGGTTTTATCAAAAGCCAGAGCCAGACCAGCCCAGTCGAAGTAAAGAGCTTGGAAAGCAGTAACTGCTCTGATAAAGCGATCAGGAACAGACCAATCGCCGGACGCCGAAGGTGACGCTCCAACCCAACACTACTGCGTCTTAAATACGATAAGCCCGCCAAGCCCGCCAAAATCGGTAAACCGAAAACTCCTCCACCCAAAAAACCAGCCTTACTGTCACTCGGTCGCATGGTCAACGGATCCAAAGTCGTTCCCAATATTATCAATAGGTAGCCCACAAATCTAAACCAAGTCGCACTCATGACAATGATACTTTCGAGCTGCCCGCCCCCGACAGTCGCTCCCTCAACCGAAAGCGCCTCAGCGGTAAAACCCAACGCCAGTAGAAAAAAACCAGCCATTATCGACAAGGTCAATGGACTCTTTTTCTCTCCCGCCGCATCCAGATAAAGCCAGGCAGTTGAGGCCATTACCAAACCCCCAAAAAGATAAACGGCAAAACGCAAATTCTGGAGGGCAAAGTTAGTCCACATTTCCTCTAATCATTATCTACTAAATAACTGGAAATCTCACTACCCCAAACTATCTCTTTGATGACCCCGCTGCTATCTACCCGCACCACGCTTGGCAAGGTATATAAAGGCAGATCTTTCATTAGTTTCCCCAATGGGTCAGCAAAAAATGCCGTTTCAAACCCGGTCTTGCCAATAAACGACTTCGCCCGGCTCAAGCTCTCAAAAAATCCTACATAAACCATCCCGACCCCCAGCTTTGGTAGGGGCAGATTGCTGTTTCCAATCAAGTACGTCCTTTCCCCACCCAAAACAACTACCGTCTCTCGAACCAAAAGGTCAACCGGAAACAATGACCCAAGCGAGGAGTTTTTTGAAAGTGAGGGTCGAGTGATCGCGAGCGGCACCTCGGGCCAAAAATCGAAGGCCGAAAGGACTCCCCACCACCAATTTCGAAATCTGTTCTCGAAAGTAATTGTCGGATTTATTTCCTCAAACCCACCGGTCTCAAAGATTGTCGACCTGATTACTCCCAACCCCCTCCTCTCCAGTCTCAAGTAGTACCTTCCCTTGGGTAAATACAATTCGAACTCCCCTTTTTCGTTAGTTTCCAGCGGATTGTCGATCCCCCGGGACAAACCATCCCACCGCTTGAAATCTTTTTGATCGGTGTCGTAGACAAAAACCGTAATCTCAACCCCGCTCTCCCCCTTTCCGGATTCATCCACGACACTGCCCCAACTTTCGCTCTCAATCCCGGCGATGACTCTCTTGGTGGTATTTCCGGCACCATCGACTGCCTCGGCCGTAATGTCT